>JBNKGK010000060.1:0-13104 GCA_050289785.1 Kordiimonas sp. | reverse complement strand
CTGAAGAAATGCAGGAAGCCCTGAGCGGCGTTACCATTAAGCGCCCCTCTGTACCTGTGATAGCCAATGTGCTGGCAGCGCCGGTCAGTGAGCCTGAAGGTATCAGAAACCTGCTGGTAGAACAGGTAACAGGGGCTGTGCGCTGGCGTGAAAGCGTTGCCTGCATGGCATCCCTTGGCATCACAGATGTTGTTGAGGTTGGGGCTGGCAAAGTGCTGACAGGGTTGGTGCGTCGCATTGATCGCTCTTTGTCTATCGCGAATCTTCAGGAACCAGCAGATATCGAAGCCTTTACGGCAACATTATAAATATTCTTAAAATGAAACGACTAAGGAAAGCATATGTTTGACCTTACAGGTAAAAAAGCTCTGGTAACGGGCGCGACGGGTGGCATTGGGGCCGCCATTGCCCGCTCATTGCATCAGGCAGGGGCTGAAGTGGCCATATCTGGCACACGGCAGGAAAAGCTACAGGAGCTGGCAAATGAGCTGGGTGATCGTGTTCATGTAATAACAGCCAACCTCTCCACGCGTGCCGGTGTGGACGAACTGGCAAAGAATGCTGCTGATACCATGGGGTCAGTTGATATTTTGGTCAATAATGCCGGTATTACCCGTGATAATCTCGCGATGCGGATGAAAGAGGAAGAGTGGGATAGTGTTATTCAGGTTAACCTCGAATCCGCTTTTCGGCTTATTAAAGCCTGCATGCGGGGGATGATGAAATCCCGCTGGGGCAGGGTGATTAACATCACATCTGTTGTTGGTGTGACAGGTAACCCAGGTCAGGCAAACTATGCAGCTTCCAAAGCGGGGCTTATAGGCATGTCCAAATCACTCGCACAAGAACTGGCCAGTCGCGGCGTTACCGTAAACTGTGTTGCCCCTGGCTTTATCGCTACGCCGATGACAGATGTACTGACTGACGAGCAAAAACAGGCGATTACAGCCAATATTCCCTCTGGCAAACTGGGGGAGCCGGGCGATATTGCCGCAGCCACCTTGTATTTAGCCAGCAACGAAGCCAAATATGTAACCGGCCAGACACTTCATGTGAATGGCGGGATGGCAATGATTTAAGTGAAAGTTTAACCGTTTAATTTGCAGAGAGACCATAAAATAGGTAACAGAAAGCTTCTCAAAGCAGAGAAACTGTGTTACCAGCTCCCCCAATGAGCAATCTGGATCAGATTTGTCTAGGATTGCGCATAATGCTGGGGGCTGCACCTGAAGGTTTCTCCCGCACATTTCGGTGTTAAGAACGAGGAAAAGAGCAATGAGCGATATCGCCGATAAGGTGAAAAAGATCGTAGTCGAGCATTTGGGTGTTGACGAAGATAAAGTAACTGAAACAGCTAGCTTCATTGATGATCTGGGCGCAGATAGCCTGGACACAGTTGAGCTGGTAATGGCGTTTGAAGAAGAGTTCGGTATTGAGATTCCGGATGATGCAGCTGAAAAAATTCAGACTGTAAAAGACGCTATCGATTTTATCAGCGCAAATTCCTAAGATAGAATTTATACGATTAGGGCAGTGGTAGAGCCGGAAAACGGTGGCCATTGCCCTTTTTGTTTATAAAAAACAGTTTGTAATTCATTATTTTTTTCACTTCGCCGCCATTTTAGCTTAAATACCTTTCAACAGTTATTTTAGCGGGTTGAAACAGAGTAAGGGACAAATGATGAGACGTGTAGTTGTCACCGGCATGGGGATGGTTTCTCCTCTGGCCAGCAATATGGACCTGACATGGCAGCGTTTGATTAACGGGCAATCTGGGGCAGGGAATATTACTCTGTTTGATGCTAATGCTCTTCCTTGTCAGGTTGCTTGCGAAGTGAAGGCCGGTGATGGCACTGATGGCACATTCAACGCTGATGATTGGATGGAACCAAAGGACCAGCGTCGTGTAGACCGTTTCATCATTCTTGGTATGGCGGCCGCTCAGCAGGCTGTTGCTGATTCTGGCTGGGAAGCCCCTGGCGAGGAAGAATTGCTTCGCACAGGTGTTATGATTGGCGCCGGGATTGGTGGCTTGAACTGGATTTCAGAAATGGCTGTCACGCTGCATGAGCGCGGTCACAGAAAAGTCAGCCCACACTTTATTGCAGGCTCCATCATTAATCTGGTGTCTGGTAATGTGTCTATTAAATACGGCTTCAAAGGGCCAAACCATGCTGCGGTAACAGCTTGCTCCACTGGTGCGCACTCCATTGGTGACGCAGCTCGTATGGTAGCTTTGGATGATGCCGACGTTATGGTAGCAGGTGGCGCTGAGGCTTGCATTTGCAGCCTTGGTATTGCCGGTTTTGCACAAGCGCGGGCACTTTCCACCAAATATAACGATGATCCGGCAAAAGCTTCCCGTCCTTGGGACCAGGGCCGTGATGGCTTTGTAATGGGTGAGGGCGCAGGTGTTGTGATTCTTGAAGAGCTTGAGCACGCCAAAAAACGTGGCGCTAAAATTTACGCCGAAATTGTTGGTTACGGCATGTCTGGTGACGGATATCATGTAACTGCGCCAGCCCCTGATGGTAATGGCGGGTACCGCGCTATGGAGGCTGCCTTGAAACGTGCCGGTATGAATGCTGATGAGCTGGATTATGTGAATGCACATGGCACGTCTACCCCCCTTGGTGACGAGATTGAATTTGGTGCCGTAAAACGCCTTCTAGGTGATGCTGCTGGCAAAGTGGCTATGTCATCCACGAAATCTGCTATTGGCCACCTTCTTGGTGCTGCCGGTGCCGTGGAGACCATGTTCTGTATCAAATCTATTGAAACAGGCGTAGTGCCACCAACATTGAACCTGGATTATCCATCAGAATCATGTGTGGGTATTAACCTCGTGCCGCACACTGCTCAGGAGCGTAAGGTGAAAATTGCTCTTTCCAACTCCTTTGGCTTTGGTGGCACCAATGCTTCTGTGATTGTTAAGCAATATTCCGGCGACTAAAAATCGTCTCAAAACAAATAACGGCTTTGGCAATTAAAGCATGTCCTTGCTAAGCTCAGCATCATGAACCGAAGCCGTTATATCCTCTATAGCATAGTAAGTTTGGCCCTCATTGGGGTCACTATTGCACTGTCTACTTTCCTTTATATTAGGTATGTTGTGCATAATCATGTGCATAACAGCACACCTCAATTACTTTATATTCCTCCTGGCTCAAGCCTAAATTCGGTATCCCGTTCAGCTCATCAGCTTGGTATTGTCGAAGCCCCTTGGCAATTCAAATATGCGGCTCGCTGGATTGGCGCAGAGCATGCTCTCCATGCTGGTGAGTATAAACTAGGGCCAGATATTAGCATTATTGAGGCTGCCAAACAGATATCCGAAGGTAAACGTTATCTACGCCGGCTTGTTGTGCCAGAAGGGCTTTCGGTAAAAGAAACCGTAAGTGTTTTGGAAAATAGTTTCGGCCTGAATATGACAGATTTTATGATGCCGGAAGAGGGTAGTCTTCTACCAAACACGTATTTCTATGAACGAGGAGATACGGGGAATCAGCTCATTCAACGTATGCAAAGAGCCTTGCAAGAGGTGCTTGACCGATATTGGAAAGCCCGAGCGTCTGATCTGCCGGTAAACAGTAAGGAGGAAGCCCTGATTCTAGCATCTATTGTGGAAAAGGAGACAGCCTTGGCCACCGAACGACCTTTGGTTGCTTCCGTTTTCATTAACAGGCTAAAAAGGGGGATGCGCCTGCAGTCTGATCCAACCATTATTTATGGTATTACTGGTGGCACAGATTTGGGGCGACCTATAAAACTATCTGAGATATCAGCCCTAACCCCCTATAATACCTATAAAATAAAAGGTTTGCCCCCCACACCAATCGCCAATCCCGGTGAGGCGTCTATTAAAGCGGTTCTTCAGCCTGCAGAAAGCAACTATCTCTATTTTGTTGCGGATGGCACGGGCGGCCATGCTTTTGCTGAAACACTTAAAGCTCATAATCAGAATGTTTCTGCCTGGCGAAAGCTAGAGCAAAATTCCCAACCATCTTCTTCCAAATAATAGGTGTCTCTTTGGCACTGTGTCGCTATAGTCCCCAAAACCTGAGATTGGATAGGAGCAAGGTGCATGACATTGATGAGCATGACAGGATTCGCCAGGCTGGCAGAAAGTGGTGCTGGTTTTCGGTGGAACTGGGAAATCAAGAGCGTCAATGGCAAAGGTGCCGAAGTGCGCACCAAACTTCCCCCTTTTCTCGATGGGTTTGACCTTGCTCTGAAAAAACAGGCTAGAGAAGCAATCGCGCGGGGCTCTGTCTATGTCACTCTTATGGTGGAAGCAGAAAGTGGCAGTGGCGATTTTGCTGTTAATGAGGAAAACCTGAAACAGTTACTGGCTGTTGCAGCAAAATATGCAGGCTCGCCAGGCGTTGAATCTGCACGCTTGGATGGTCTGTTGCAGGTTAAGGGCATTGTTGATTCTCTCGGACAGGAAATTTCAGAGAATCAACGCAGCGACTTGGAAGCCGAACTATCAAAAAGCTTTGGTAAACTCCTTCAGTTACTGAAAAGCGCCCGTGCAGATGAAGGCAAGCATATTCAAGAAGTCCTAAACGCTCAATTAGCTGAAATTGAAAGCCTTACAGGGGCTGCCAAAGCGACAGTTGGGGATAGAGATGAGCACATGAAGGCGCGCTTCCACCAACAGCTTACCAAGCTTGATAAGCTGGAAACGCCTGTGCCTGATGATCGCCTTGCGCAGGAAATTGCAGTCCTTGTCGTGAAGGCCGATATTCAAGAAGAGATAGACAGGCTTGTCAGCCATATTGCAGAAGCAAAATCTCTGCTTGGCAGCAACAAACCCGTGGGGAGGCGTCTGGACTTTTTGTGTCAGGAGTTTAACAGAGAGGCCAATACGCTCTGCTCCAAGTCATCCGATACAGCTCTAACTAAAATTGGCCTTGACCTGAAGGTGTTAATAGACCAATTCCGTGAGCAAGTTCAGAATATTGAGTAAAGGCAGCACCCATTATGGCTGAAAAATCACCAAATCATCGCAGAGGTTTGATGTTAGTTATGTCATCTCCTTCAGGGGCAGGCAAAACAACGCTCACCAGGCGGCTGCTTGAGGAAGACAGCCATATGGTGATGTCCGTTTCCGCCACAACCCGGGAACCAAGGCCGGGTGAAGAAGCTGGAAAAGATTATTTTTTCGTCAGTCATGACCGCTTCAAGGAAATGATAGAAGGTGAAGAACTTCTTGAGCATGCTGTGGTATTTGAGAATCGCTATGGCACACCTCGCGGCCCTGTGATGCAGGCGCTGATGGAAGGCCAAGATGTTGTTTTTGATATCGATTGGCAAGGCACACAGCAATTGGCTGAAAATGCGGCCTCTGATCTTGTAAGCGTTTTCATTCTGCCGCCCAGTATAGCCGCTCTTGAAGAACGGCTTAGAAAACGGGCGCAGGATAGCGAACAAACAGTGCAAAAGCGCATGTCGAAAGCAGAAAGCGAAATCAGTCACTGGGCAGAGTATGATTATGTGCTGGTGAATGATGATCTGGATGAAACATTCGCAAAGCTGAAAACCATTTTGGCAGCAGAGCGAATGCGCAAACGCAGAAGGCCTGGCCTGTCAGAATTTGTGCGTAAATTAATGGCTGAACGTGGGAAAGACGAATAAAGGATATTATCTTTTCGTCATCTGTGAATAAGCGTAGGCCAACCTGATATAACCTGCCACATCGATATCTTCTGCTCGTGCGGTAGGGTCAAGCTCTGCCGCGGACAATAATGATAGTGCATCTACAGGCAGGCTTTTAAGGCTGGCGCGCAGCATTTTACGGCGCTGGCCAAAGGCTCGCTCCACCACAAGCTCAAGATCAGACAGTTTGATTTTTGTCTCGGGTTCATCTGCCGGCTCAAAATGAATAACGGCGCTGGCCACCTTGGGGGACGGAGTGAAGGCCGCTGCGGGCACATTAAGGGCAATACGCACCTTACCGCGCCACTGGGCCAGCACAGAAAGCCTGCCATAGGTCTTGGATCCCGGCTTTGCCACAATACGTTCAGCCACTTCCCGCTGAAACATCAAGGTGAGGGAACTATACCAAGGTTTCCAGTTTTCCAGCGTGAGCCATTTGATCAACAGAAGCGTACCCACATTATACGGCAGGTTGGCGACAATGCGGGCCTTCTCATCATCCTGCGGCTGCAAAAGTACCATTTCATCCATGTCGAGCGCGTCACCTTGATGCACAGTAAGGCGTCCATCATAGGCAGCAGACACATCGGCAAGCGCAGGCAAACAGCGGCTATCCATTTCCACGGCAACAACACGCCTTGCACCGGATGCCAGCAACCCGCGCGTCAAACCACCTGGGCCCGGCCCCACCTCATAAATCACACTATCGGTGATATCACCGGGAATACGGGCAATCTTGCTAGTGAGGTTCAGGTCGAGCAAAAAATTCTGTCCGAAGGACTTCTTGGCCTGCAGTTCATAAGTGCGGATCACCTCGCGCAGTGGGGGCAGGGCATCAGTCATGGTGTGGCCTTTGATGCCATGTCTGCAGCAACCCGGATTGCTTGCAACATGCTGTCTGTTCTTGCAATGCCTTGCCCTGCAAGGTTGAAGGCTGTGCCATGGTCCGGTGATGTACGAATGATTGGCAAGCCTAGAGTGATGTTTACACCACCCCAAAAATCCAGCGTTTTAAGAGGAACAAGTGCCTGATCATGATACATACATAAAACAGCATCATAAGTGGCGCGGGCATCTGCATGAAAAAGCGTGTCGGCAGGCTGCGGGTCTGAAACGTCAATGCCCTGATCTCTCAGTGCCCATATGGCAGGCATAATGTGGGTGGATTCTTCCATACCAATGGTTCCGCCTTCACCTGCGTGAGGGTTAAGCCCTGCAACCGCCAGACGCGGTTTTTCAATGCCAAATCTGTCTCGCAGGTCTGCGGCAGTCACAATGCCTGCTTGAATGATAGCGTTAGATGTTAAAGTGGTTGCCACGTCTTTCAGTGGGATATGAACTGTGACAGGCACAACCCTCAACCCTTCAGTAGCTAACATCATGATGGAAGAGCTATCAGGCATTCCACATAAACGGGCTAGATATTCTGTATGGCCCGGAGCATCAAATCCGGCCTTATAGAGTAAAGCCTTATGAAGTGGGGCGGTGACTATAGCAGCAACTTTCCTGGCAAGCGCGAGCTCACACGCCACATCAATCGCTTGAATCACGGCTAAGCCATTTTCCGCGTTTCCTTCACCAGGAACCACAGAGTGGGCAAGAGGCACAGGTAAAACAGGCAGGGCGTTAGGAAAAACAGCAATAGCCTCATTTGGATCAGCAATGATTGTATAGGCTATATCAGGTTTAACGGCCTGTAAGGCCTCCGGTGCGCCAATATAGATAAAGGGCGGCAGATTAAGAGATTCTCTTTCTTCCCACAACCGGATGATTAGCTCAGGCCCTATACCAGCAGGCTCACCCATGGTCAGAGCGAGGGGAAGTAAGGGCTTAACGCTTGTCATTTTATTACCTAGCGATAGTCCACAATGGCGTCGCGGCGAATATCCCTGAGGAATCGACGAGCGATCATGGAAAGGCGTTGCTGTTCTATTTGTGCATAGACAGTATCAAAATCAGGTTCCTGCACTTGTGGCTCCTGTTTGCCGCACAGCAAGAAAACACGCCAACCATCCTCCATCTTGATAAGAGGAGAAGCCTGGCCAATATCAAGGTTCTCAATAGCTGTCCGAATCTCAGGCTGCATATCGCGCAGGCGCATGATACCAAGTTCTGTTGGCCCGTCAGCCCCTGATTTCTCAGCCAGAGCCGCTGTGTCCTCACATTTTGCTCCGGTCAGATGCAAGCCATCAACTGTGCTGGAAAACTTTTCCGCGGTTTCGGGTTCATCAACCTTTTCTGGTGTCAGATGTAGCTGATTAATCGCTACCTGTGTGTCCAGTGGGTCAACTGTAAGAATGCGCCTACGGTCACGTAGCGCCAGAATAAGATAGCCGCCTGCTGTGCGGATAGGGTCTGCCACTTCACCAACTGAAAGCTTTCTAACAGCATCAGCATAGGCGCCAGAAAGGTCAGTGGCTGTAACCCAGCCCAAATCACCGCCAACGGCCGCTGTGGATGAAGCTGAAAGCTGCTGTGCCAGATCAGGGAAAGAGGCACCGCCCCGGATACGATCAACCAGCTCTTTTGAATTTGCTTTTATGCTTTCTTCCTGTTCAGGTGAATCCACAAGAAGAACTATTTCTGCCAAACGGTACTCGAACTTGCCTTTGTTCTCGTACATACGTTTGATTTGCGCCTCAACCTCTTCTTCAGAAACGCTGACAAAAGAACCAAACTTACCCTGAACAAGCTGGGACCAGGCAATTTCAGCTTTCATCTGGTCTTGCATCGTCTTTTTACTGGAGCCAATGCCTGCCAAAGCTGTTTCAAACTGCTCCGGTGTTTGGCCAACCCCCTGAGCGCGGCGGGCAAAGAACTCTTCCAGCTGTGCCTCAGAGACTTCAAGCTCAACTTCCTTGGCTTCCTGAAGCTGCAATCGCTCATCAACAAGGGATTGGATAACCTGTTCACGGACTTTCAAAAACTCCGCTTCAGACTTCACGCCCCCGGCAACAGCAATCACCAAACGGAGGCGCTGATTAATGTCAAAGCTGGAAACCGGTTCATCATTCACCAGCACTTCGATGCTGTTAATGGGTTGTTGCGCCAGAGCCCCCATGCTGATGGCAGCAACCCCGGCAAACAAAACACCTGATTTCAACAAACTTTTTACTAATTGCTTCATTCTCACCATGCCTGAATACTGACTGGTTAACCCTATGCTCACTTGATCTTTTCGTCCACAAGCATAGCCTTTTAGACGTTTTCGCCGCAATGCACTAGAGCAATATTAAATTTATTCAGGTGACTAGCCTAAATTCTTCAATTTTAACCGGAACAGGATTGATGTTCCCGGCTCAATATCCCGGTCTTCGGTAAAGCTTTCACGCCATTTCACACCCAATTCAAGGCATTCATTTTCATAGGAAAGGCCAATATCATATTTTACGCCACCGGTATCTTCAATAACCGTTTGTCTGACGGCTCCTTTCAAACGGTGAATGAAGGCACCGGTGAGCTTCCAGTTTTTGTTGATATTATAAAAAGCCTTGGTTCGAACCTCTTCCCGGTCTTCTCGACCAGTAATGATCATGTTTCTGTCGAGCTTCAAGTAACCTGCAGTAAGGCCAACCTTGCTATTTTGCGCTGTGATATTAATTTCATTGCGTCTAACAGCTAGGCTATTTTCATCAACACGATAACGATGCTCTATATCCAGCCAATCACTATAGGTAATAATGGTGTGACCGGTTAGATCGGAAAAATCCCTCTCAAGGCCAGTGCCCTGTGCAAAAATACTGTTATCCCCTGAAATACGAAAAGATTGACCAAACAATACATCCGCTGTCCATACAGAGGCTTCATAAAACCAGCGAACACCATAAGTTACGCGGCTTCCGGCTTCCCACAGATCATAGCCCGCTGTTCTGTCCGCAGAAAACAGGTTCAAGTCAGAAAGTTCAAAGGAACGGCTGTCCTCATTGAAGATATTTTCCGGTGTTCCCGTATGTGGGGATAGTGTTACTTGCAAAATTGGCTCAAGAGTATGGCTGGCATTTTCTGTAAATTTCACCAATGGCCAACTGAGTTTGCTGTCAAGCCGGGCAACATTTCGCCACTCTGTTCCGCCCACTCCATCAAAAGAGGCTGCAAAAGACATATCATCAGGCTGATCAGCATCATGCACATTATAAAAATCACTGCGAACCAGTGCATCAAGATCAAGCACAAAGCCTTTTGGCATTATAAAACGACGCGTCCAGCGAGCTGAAGCTGTTACCTTTTGGGTATCAAGACCATCAGTTCTATGAAGGGCCAAGCCGTTAGCCCTGAAAATGGATGTACCCCCCAGAAACTCATAGTCCGGGATATATTCAGCATCAATCAGAGGAAGGGCAAAAGCTGATTCACCTGCAATATCTTCCTGCCTCAACCCTTGGAAAACAACAGTGCGAGCAGACAGATAAGTGTTATCGCCAAAACGTTCCAGATTGTAGTTACTGATTAGCGTGTCATCATTAGAGAAATCATAGCGACGCAGATAGGTGTCATCCGATGTCCAGTTTAGCTGATAGGTAGAGCGCCAGCTTTCACTATGCTGGAATCGGCCTGAAGATGAAATATGGCCTCGGTATTCGTTTTCGCCTGTCAGGTTATTATTATCATCACGCTCATCTGTGCGGGTGATGCTGCCATCAACTATATATTGGCCATATCCAAGGTGATGACGATACTCAGCTGCAAGCACCATGCCTTCGCGTGTTGTAAAGATGGGCTTCAGCGTTGCATCCTGGCTTTGGTTAAACACGTGATGATAGGGCAGGCCAATCACAACACCCAGGTTCTTGTTGGTCTGTATCTCAAGAGGCAGAATACCACTTGCCCTATCCACAGATGGATCAGGGTGAGAGAAATAGGGTGTCCATAAAATTGGCACCCCAAGAATCTCAAGGGATGCGTTTTTATAATAGAGCCGTTTTTTGCCCCGGTTATGGACAACTTTTACCGCCTTGATCTGCCACAGTGGTGTTTTGTCACTTCCATCATTGCAGACCTTACAGGGGCTATAGACCGCTCGTTTCAGGGTGGTCAGCCCAGCCTCATCATCTGTTTCACCCTCAAGGGCCCGCACCTGCGCGCCATCCTTCATTAACAGACTGATATCCTCCACAAAGGCGTGTTTTAGTTCATTGCTCAGCTCTATACGGGGAGAGTATATTTTGTCACCCTGAGGTGTTTGAAGCATAACAGCACCGGAGGCTTCAACCCTGCCAGTCTTCTCATTATATCGCACTTCACCAGCTTCCAGCCGGTAGCCTTCGCTTTCAAGCAATACGCGCCCGATTGCTCTGACTTCACCTGTATCCGCATTATAGCTAAGCTGGTCAGCCGAAAGCTCTACTTTCCCACTGTTGGTCGCCTCCGCCAACACCCCCGCAACAGGGGCCGCCAATATGGTTGTGGCCAAAAGGCTGGCAAGCAGGAAAGAGTTCTTTTTAACAGCGAGTCTATTGGTCACAACAGGGGCCTACACCTTCATCTTTCGGCTTTGATAGCCGCTGAACCACATAACCGCAATGCTTGTTGTGCTTCCAGTCATGAAATTTAGGCTTTGTGATGAAAAAATATGTCAATTCTTGGGTCTAAGCCTTGCGTCCACTTAGAAGAGGGGGCATTACAGACAGGAGGCTTTAACCACGGCCTTAGAAAAAAAGATTAAGAGGGAAATCCATGCAAATTTCATTTTGCGAG
This sequence comes from Kordiimonas sp., assembly GCA_050289785.1. Lineage (GTDB taxonomy): Bacteria > Pseudomonadota > Alphaproteobacteria > Sphingomonadales > Kordiimonadaceae > Kordiimonas. The sequence continues at coordinate 1,749 of JBNKGK010000060.1, read as the reverse complement.
CCAAAATTACCAGAAACAGGCACTGCCATTTTTTTTGTTGAAAAAAATCAGCCTTTCAGCGGCCTTGTTGCAGGCGCAAATAATCAAACAAATAGGGCGCTGGAAAAAGCCAAAGCTGCCTCTCGTTTTACTGGTGCAAAAGGCCAGACACTTGAAGTGCTGGCCCCCACCGGGCTGGGCCTTGAGAGGATTATTTTGCTGGGGCTGGGTGAGGCCACTGAAACATCCGGGGTTGATAACCTTGAATTAGGAGCATCTGTTGTGGCGCAGCTTCTCACCAGTGGCTGTGAGAATGTTACTGTTATTGCTGATGCTGAGGGGCTTGATTCTGTTGCAATAGCAGAAGGAGCGATGCTGCGCTCTTACCGTTTTGATAAATATCGTACAAAAGAACCTGAGAGCAAAAAGCCTAGCCTGAAAAGTGTCGCCGTTACATCACCAGATGTTGCTGCAGCCACAGCAGAATATGCTGTGCGCGCCAAAGTGGTTGAGGGCGTTTTCCTGACCAGAGACCTGGTTTCAGAGCCTGCCAATATCCTTTATCCGGAAAGCTTTGCTGAAGAAGCAAAAAAACTCACCAGCCTCGGCATCGATGTGGAAGTGCTAGATGAGGCGGAAATGACAAAGCTGGGCATGGGCGCTCTTTTGGCTGTTGGACAAGGCTCTGAGCGAGAATCCCGTATGGTGATTATGCGCTGGAACGGCCTTTCTGATGATAGTCAGCCCATTGCGTTCGTTGGTAAAGGCGTCACTTTTGATACAGGCGGCATTTCGCTTAAGCCAGGTGAAGGCATGGACCAGATGAAATGGGACATGGGTGGTGCTGGCACTGTAACTGGCCTCATGAAAGCGCTGGCTGGTCGTAAAGCCAAGGCCAATGTTATTGGCATTATTGGCCTGGTGGAGAATATGCCATCGGGCAACGCACAGCGCCCCGGCGATATAGTGACCAGCATGTCTGGCCAGACAATTGAGGTGCTGAACACAGATGCGGAGGGCCGCTTGGTGCTCGCTGATGCGCTTTGGTACTGTCAGGATAGATTTAAGCCCAAGCTCATGATCGACCTCGCCACGCTAACTGGTGCGATTATTGTGAGCCTGGGCCATGAACATGCAGGCATCTTTACCGATCAGGATGATCTTGCAAACCAGCTTTCTAAAGCTGGTCTTGCAACTGGTGATAAAGTTTGGCGTCTGCCACTGCACAAAAATTATAACAAACTGATTGATTGCCAGATTGCTGATATGAAAAATATCGGGGGCAGGGGCGCTGGCTCTATCACCGCTGCGCAGTTCCTGAAACGCCATACTAATGATGTGCCTTGGGCGCATATTGATATTGCTGGCACCGTCTGGTCAGATAAAGACCTGCCCTTGAGTGAAAAGGGCGGCACAGGCTATGGCGTTCGTCTGTTAGACAAGCTGGTTGCAGATAATTACGAGGCATAAAAACAGTGGCCGAGATTCGCTTTTACCATCTGCAACGGGAAACGCTTGAACAGGCGCTGCCTAAACTGATGGAAAAAGTACACGGGGCTGGCCTGCGCGCTGTTATTAAAGTGCCAGGCCAGGGACTTCTCGAGACACTGGATAAGGTATTGTGGGATTATGACCCCAACAGTTTTCTGCCCCATGATAAAGAAGGCTGCAAGCATCCAGAGGCCCAGGCTCTGTATCTCACCATGAAGGATGAAAACCCAAACAAAGCTACTATCCTGGCCTTGATAGATGCTGCAGAAAGCCCGGATG
>JBNKGK010000059.1:0-13126 GCA_050289785.1 Kordiimonas sp. | reverse complement strand
GTGTCTTAGTTGTAGTCAATATAGTTGTTATTGCGGCGATCCTTATTTTTTTGCAAGGCAACAATGGCATAACAGACAATTCTTCTACAGCATCCGAAACGGAAGAGGCTGTAGCCGCTGAAGTGAAAGAAAGCAAACCACGCAAGCGCCGTGCTCCTCGTAAAAAGAAGAGCGACGTTGAGGCTGAAGGCACCAGCGAAGAAACCAGTGAGGTTGTTAAGGCTGAAGCACCCGCTTCTGAGCCTGAAGCTACTCCCGAAGAAAAGCCGGTTCGCAAACGGCGGACACGCAAAAAGGCCGAAAGCACAGAAGGTGAAGCTGAAGCTTCAACCAAAGCAGACGAAGAAGCGCCAAAGCCGCGTCGCACACGCCGCAAGAAAGCTGAAGCTGCTGAAGCCGCACCTGCAGATGCCAAAGAGGAAGCAAAGGCTGATGCAGAAGAAAAGCCTAAGCGTCCACGCCGCAGAAGCACGAAGAAAGCAGCAGAAACCAATGGCAATACTCAGGCAGAGTCAGCTGCTGAGGCAGTTTCTCAGCCAAGAAAAACCGAAGTGGTTACTGAAGACAAACCTGTACAAAAAATAAGCATCGGCAGTGAAAATGCCTCCGATACACCGTCCCCTGCAGGGACTGCGCAGGATAGTGACGCCCCCAAACGTAAAGGATGGTGGCAGCGCACATTCGGTTAAGCTGAATAAAAGTCATCGCGTGAGGCGGCGGGCCAAAGGTTCGCCGCCTTTTTTATGCCTGAATGTTCCTCAAAATCACGAATGTGTCATGCCTTGTTCATTGACGATTAAGGTCACAGAGCCTAGCGTGGAAAGAAGAGTGGAGACAGTGGTGCGGAACATAACAAAGCATATTATTATCGCCTTGGCCCTTGCGCTATTAACAGTGCGACCAGTTTGGGCGCAGTCCATCCTCAGGGATGCAGAGACTGAGGCCTTCCTCAGGGAAATTTCCGATCCCATTTTTGTGGCGGCGGGCCTGTCACCCGATAATGTGCATATGTATCTGCTACATGCCAATTCCATTAATGCCTTTGTCACAGGTGGCCAGAATATCTTCATCCATTCCGGGCTTATCATGGCAGCAGATAATGCGAACCAGCTCACCGGTGTTATCGCACACGAAACCGGTCACATATCCGGCGGTCATTTGGCCCGTGTTGGTGAGGCAGCAGGTGTCATGGGGGCGACTAGTATCCTCTCTATGGTTTTGGGTGCCGCAGCCATGGTGGCCGGCAGCGCTGACGCCGGTATTGGCATCATGATGGCAGGCCAAAGCGTGGCGCAGCGACAGTTTCTGGCCTATAGCCGCGTGCAGGAAAGCGCCGCCGACCAGGCTGGGGCCAATTTCCTTGCCGATATTGGTGTGTCGGGCGAAGGCATGATCCAGTTTTTTGGTAAGTTGCGCAATCAGGAAATATTAGCGCAGGTGCGGCAAGACCCTTATGTGCGCAGCCACCCCCTGAACAGAGATAGAATGCAGGCCCTTGAAGTGGCTGTCACCCACAGCCCTGCCTATAAGAAACCAACGGACCCTGCCCTTGAAGAAAAGTTTCAGCGCCTGAAAGCCAAAATTGTTGGTTACCTTAACGAACCAAAGCAGACACTGAGAAAATATCCGCTGTCAGACACCAGCGCCTCTGCCCGCTATGCCCGTGTTTATGCCTACCACAAAGCCTTGGAATGGGATTTAGCGCTAGCGGAAACGGACGCTCTGTTAAAACTAGAGCCGGAAAACCCCTATTTTTATGAAATCAAAGGCCAGATTCTATTTGAAAATGGCAAAGTGCATGAAGCCCTGCCCATCTTCAGGCAGGCCATGGAGTTTGCCCCGCACGAGCCACTCATTGCTACAGCCTATGGTCAGGCCATGGTGTCCCTCGAGGATAAGGATATGATGGCCAAAGCTGTGCCTATTCTGGAACGCGCTGTACGAGAGGATAAAAATAACAGCTTTGCCTGGTTTAATCTTGCCAAAGCCTATAGCTGGCTGGGGCGCGAAGCAGATGCCAGCCTTGCCACAGCAGAACGCTTCTATGTTTCAGGCCGGGCCATGCAGGCCGTGTATCATGCCCGCCAGGCGCTGGAAGGCTTTAAAGAAGGTACGCCAGAGTGGCTGCGCGCCCAGGATATTTTATACGTTTCAGAAGATGCCGCAGACAGACAGCGCCGCGAAATGGAAAAGCAAAAACGCCGTTTTCATATCAGCGGAAATACCTCTTCTGTTTATTCACAATAGTTAGTAGAAAGTTTATTCCCGCATGAAAAATGTAATAAAATATATGACAGCAGGCCTATTAGGGCTGGCCACCGTATCTCCCACCTTTGCAGATGTTAAAAACCCCGCTATCAGCCTGGAGGAACGCTCCAAAATTGAAACAGTGATTCAGGATTATCTGATGGAAAACCCTGAAATCATCATGATGGCCGTGCAGGAACTGAAACGCCGCCAGACAGAAGCCGCCATGCTGCCCACGATCAACCTTTACCGCGACTTTCTGGAAAATGAAAAAGGTGCACCGGTTGTTGGCAACCCTGACGGGGATGTGACCATCGTTGAGTTTTTTGATTACCGCTGTGGATATTGCCGCCGTCATTATACCGAGGTGATACGACTGGTTAAAACCGACGGCAACATCCGTTATATTCCCCGTCAGTTCCCGGTGCTAGACCGCGCAGGTGCTGAACCACTCTCGCTCATGGCAGCAAAAGCCGCCCTAGCCGCCCACAAGCAGGGCAAATTTGCTGCCTTTCATGATGCAATGATGACCTCAGGTCAGAGCGTAACCGAAGACTCTATCTTTGCCATCGCCAAGAATGTGGGGCTGGATGTCACCACCCTGAAGATGGACATGGCAGACAAGGCCATTACAGAAAAAGTGCGCAAGGAACTGGCCATCGGCAAGGACATCGGCTTTCAGGGTACGCCCGGCTATATCATCGGCAATGACATTATTCTGGGCGCTGAGGGCTATGGCAGGCTGAAACAGGCTGTGGACCGCGCCCGCGCTGAGCTAATTTCACAGGGACGATAGAAGCTATAGAACGTTCCCCTACTGTCATGCCAGCGAAGGCTGGCATCCAGCAACTGAAAGTTTTATCTGGATACTGGCCTTCGCAAGTCATGACAAATGAGGATTGTGCGGATCATGGCAAGGAAAAGGATTACCATGACCCGTTAATCGGGATTACAATGCCTTTATATCAGCCCGGATAACGGTGAGCTTGGGTCTGCGTAGCGCTTTTTGGGCATCCGCCCAGCCTGATAGGCAAGCCTGCCTGATTCTACGGCAAGACGCATGGCATGGGCCATTTTCACCGGGTCTTTCGCCTCGGCAATCGCTGTGTTCATCAGAACACCGTCACAACCCAGTTCCATCGCCACAGCGGCATCAGAGGCTGTGCCCACACCCGCATCCACCAGCACAGGTACCTTCGCCTGCTCTATCATCAAACGAATTTGAACCGGGTTTTGAATACCAAGACCAGAACCAATGGGCGCGCCGAGCGGCATAATGGCCACACAGCCCATATCTTCCAGTCGTTTGGCGGCAATCGGGTCATCGCTACAATAAACCATCACCTTGAAACCATCTTTAATCAACGCTTCTGCGGCCTCAAATGTCTCTAACATATTGGGGTAAAGAGTTTTCTGGTCTCCCAACACTTCCAGCTTCACCAGATCCCAGCCACCAGCTTCGCGGGCAAGGCGCAGCGTACGCACCGCAGAATCAGCATCAAAACAACCAGCTGTATTCGGCAGATACGTGATTTTCTTAGGGTCCAGATAATCCACCAGCATGGGCTGGTTTGGGTCAGACACATTTACCCGGCGCACGGCAACCGTCACAATTTCAGCGCCGGAAGCAGCCACAGCCTCAGCCGTCTGCTCAAAATCCCTATATTTCCCAGTGCCAACGATCAGGCGGGAGGTATAGTCCTTGCCTGCCAGTGTCCATGTGTCTGTTTCTTTTGTCATTACTTCAAGGCCCCCGCCAATAAAATGGACGATCTCAAGCTGGTCTCCTGCGGCCAGCATCACTTTTTCATATGTGGATTTGGGCACAATTTCCAGATTGCGCTCCACAGCCACCTTTGCCGGATCAAGCCCAAGGCCCGTTAGAAACACTGCCACGGACTGAGTTTCAGGTAAGTTTTTTTCTTCCCCATTCACAGTGATGGTTATCACCTGTTTTCTCCCCAATATTGCATCCAAGCAAAAGAGTTTGTAACAAATGTGTCTTCCGGCTTTGCATGACATGCATATGGCATTATACAGGGGGCTTCAAGCGATTAGGGCCCGTATTTTTCAGGCAATAGTCGGAAATGTGGTAAAACATGGAATGCACGGATGACAAAAACAACGCCTGCTACCATTCTGGTGCTCAATGGCCCAAATTTGAACCTGTTGGGCACACGGGAACCAGAAACATATGGCACCGCCAGCCTGAGTGATATTGAAGAGATGGTGAAGGCCCATGCGGAAACGCTTGGCTGCACTGTGATCTTCCGTCAGACGAATCAGGAAGGTACGCTGGTGGACTGGATACAGGAAGGTGGTAAAAGCGCTGATGGCATTATTTTAAATGCAGCAGCCTACACCCACACATCTGTTGCCTTGCACGATGCTATTGCCGCAATTGAAACACCGGTGGTGGAAGTCCACATCTCCAATGTTTTCGCACGAGAAGCCTATCGCCATCATTCTTATGTGTCTGATGTGGCGGCTGGTGTGATCTGCGGGTTTGGCCCGCACGGATATATACTTGCGCTTGATGCGGTTATGGGTATGCTGCACGGCCAACCATGATACAGGGGTTAAGGGTTAATTTATCATGTCAAAAATTACAGAGTATAAAGAACTGATCCACGAACTTGCGGAACTTCTGGATAAATCCACACTTTCTGAAATTGAAGTGGAAGAAGATGATTTCCGTATTCGTGTCGCCAGACAGGTTCAGACAAGTGTTAGCTACGCAGCCCCAGCGGCACCTGCCCCTGTAGCAGCTGCAGCGCCTGCAGCAGCCACTGCGGCAGAAAGTGCTGCGCCAGCAGCCGCAGCAGACCACCCAGGTGCGGTTCCTGCCCCAATGGTGGGCACGGCCTATGCGGCCCCATCACCCGATGATGCAGTGTTCATCAAAGTGGGTGATAAGGTCGATGCGGGCGACACATTGCTGATTATCGAAGCGATGAAAGTGATGAACCAGATCGCGGCCCCCAAAGGCGGCACTGTAAAAGAGATTTTGTTCAGAGACGGCCAACCCGTTGAATACGGCGAAGTACTTTGCATCATTGAGTAAGGCAATATTGAATAGGTAGCCTATTATGTTTGAAAAAGTTCTGATCGCCAACAGGGGCGAAATTGCCCTGCGTATTCACCGCGCCTGCCATGAAATGGGCATCAAAACTGTTGCTGTGCATTCCACAGCAGACAGTGATGCCATGCATGTGCGCCTTGCGGATGAAACCGTGTGTATTGGCCCACCATCCCCTCGGGATAGTTATCTGAATATTCCATCCATTGTTGCTGCAGCGGAAGTTACCGGGGCGGATGCCATTCACCCCGGTTATGGCTTTCTTTCAGAAAATGCACAATTTGCAGACATTCTGGAAGAGCATGGCATTGCCTTCATCGGCCCCACGGCTGATCACATCCGGATGATGGGTGATAAAATCACCGCTAAGGAAACCGTGAAAAAACTGGGGATCCCAGTGGTACCTGGCTCTGATGGCGGCATCACCGAAGATGAAGAAGCCAGAAAAGTAGCCAATGAAGTGGGCTATCCCGTCATTGTAAAGGCCGCAGCTGGCGGTGGTGGCCGCGGCATGCGTGTTGTGCGTGAGGAAAAGGAACTTTCCTCCGCTCTCACAGCCTGCCGCACGGAAGCCAAGGCTGCTTTTGGTGATGATGCTGTTTATATTGAGAAATTCCTCGGCAAACCACGCCATATTGAATTCCAGATCATCGGTGATCAGCACGGCAACTGTATTCACCTTGGGGAGCGAGATTGTTCCCTTCAGCGCAGGCACCAAAAGGTGCTGGAAGAAGCCCCCTCCCCCGTAATTGACAGTGAAACACGGGAACGCATGGGCGGCGTTGTTGCGAAAGCCATGGCTGATTTTGGTTACTCAGGCGCGGGCACCATTGAATTTTTGTATGAGGACGGTGAGTTTTATTTCATTGAGATGAACACGCGCCTGCAGGTGGAACACCCTGTCACTGAAATGATCACCGGTATTGATATCGTGCGGGAACAGATCAGGGTTGCTTCTGGTGAAAAGCTTTCCTATACGCAGGATATGGTTCGCTTCTTCGGCCATGCCATTGAATGCCGTGTAAATGCAGAGCACCCCTTCACTTTTGTGCCAAACCCAGGGCTTGTGACACAATATCACACACCAGGTGGCCTTAATGTGCGCTGTGACAGTGCCGTTTATGCGGGCTATAAAATTCCACCCTATTATGACAGCATGATCGCCAAGCTGATTGTGGCTGGCTATACGCGGGAAGGCTGTCTGATGCGCCTCAAGCGTTCTCTGGAAGAATATGTGGTTGAAGGTGTTGTCACCACAATCCCCCTTCATCAGGAGTTGGTGGAAAACGAGGATTTCAAAGCAGGGAATTATGATATTCACTGGCTTGAAAAATTCCTTGAAAATAAAACAGAATCATAGATTACAATAGGCGTTATGCCTCATGATGTCATAACGCCTAATATCCTTATACAGGCTTATTCAGCCGGTATTTTTCCTATGGCAGAAAACCGGGATGACCCGGAGCTTTTCTGGATAGACCCGGACGAACGCGGTATCCTTCCCCTAAACAGCTTTCATATAACACGCTCCCTGAAGAAAACCGTTAAGCAAGAGCGCTTTGAAGTGCGGGTCGACACAGCTTTCCTACAAGTAGTGCAAGCTTGTGCCAAACCTGCTTTTGGACGTGAAAACACATGGATCAGCGAACGTATTGAAAGCCTTTATACAGATCTTCACACTAAAAAGATGGCCCATTCCGTGGAATGCTGGCTGGGGGATGAGCTGGTTGGCGGCCTGTACGGCGTGGCCATTGCCGGTGCTTTTTTTGGGGAAAGCATGTTCCATACGGTGACAGATGCCAGCAAAGTGGCTCTCGTCCACCTGGTTGCCCGCTTGAAAGCTGGTGGCTATACCCTACTGGATACGCAATTTGTGACTGATCATTTGAAACAGTTTGGCACGATTGAAATTCCCCGCGCGGAATATCACGCCAGGCTGGCAGATGCGCTGGAACAGGAAACGGATTTCTACTCTTTGCCCTCGCCTGCGGCTGGTGAAAGAATTTTACAGCTGATCACCCAAACATCGTAAACCGGATGCTCTAGCGCGTTTAATGCCGGACTTGATGCTACCATCCAGCCTTTAAACACCTGCTCACGCTCACCGCTATGCTTGATATCGTCTATTTCCAGGTAGGCAAATGTCTCTGGTGTCTCAATCGGTGGCCGTGTGCGGCAATATTTTGCCCTGAGCGCCAGGGTACCAAAATATTTTTCTTCCCCTACAGGTAGCTCTATCTCTGTAATTCTGGCGGTAATTTTATCTAGCGCCCGCAAGCCAACGACATGCTGTTCGGTAGCTTGGCCCTGTGTTTCCAGATTCTGGATATCAACCCTGTCTTGGGCTGACAGATAAAAAGAACAGGCAGGTAAGGCCAGTGCAGCGACAAAGAAACTGAAAACACGAGAGAGCTTATTGCTGTGTTTCACTACCCGTTCCTGATTTATCACCCACCATGAATTTGCCGAGTAGCCCCATCAGGTCGATAGAATCCTGCGTCTCGGAAATTTCATCCCCATCCGCCAGCATATCATCCATACCACCGGGGGACAGGCTGAGATACTTGCCGCCCAGAAGGCTTTCGGATGTAATCAGAGCAGCCGTATCAGAAGGGACCTGAATATCGGGAGCCACCGAAAAACGTACAATCGCCTGATAGGTTATTTCATCGAGCCGACTATCCAAAACCGAGCCAATTTTAATGCCGGACATCCGCACATCACTACCGACAGAAAGACCATCAATTTTGTCAAACCGGGCAGAAAGCACATACCCCTCACTTACAGCACCATCTGTCTGCTGGTAGGCATAGGTTAAAAACCAGCCAGCAACGATGAGCACCAGGGCTCCAATAAGTGATTCTACAAGATTACCAGACATGTATATCAACTAGCCTTATCATATGGCCAGATTATGGCCGCCAGGCTTCATAATCAGATGTGGTTGCTGCGCGCTGACCGGCAGCTTGCAGGCTCCCCGCAGGGAAATAGGCTTCGTCTGTGCCCGTTTTATTGTCCTGATGGTCTTTTTCCCACGGCTTAACGGCCAATGGCTTTTCTGTTGGTGGTGTATCAACCGTGTAGTGCAGCCATCCATGCCAATCTGCCGGCACGCGGGATGCCTCTACCGGACCATTTTTATAAATCACCCAGCGACGGCGACCATTTTTCTCTTTGTAATAAATGTTGCCCTGGCTGTCCTCGCCCACCTTTTCACCCTTACGATTAGTAAAAATGAGGGTGCCGATAGTGGCAGAATTCCACCATGTGAAAATTGGGGAAGAGAAAAGTTTTGAGATCAAACCTGACATCATCATATTCCGTTCTATTGCACAGAAACTATCAATTTGTCGCCCGTTTAGCATGTTTCCCCAAGGAGTAAAAGCAACTGATTCATATTTTGCTCAATAATCTCCATAAACCTGCCTTGACTACGAGTCGAGCCACCAGAACAGATAATTTGTAGCACCGTGCAGGTTTAGCACCAAATTCAGTAAAAAATAGGGCACTGCCACCGACTCATGAGCAGGCAATGAGTCGAGCAATAATCACCATAGCCTAACTCACAGCCAATAAAAAAAGTCTTAAAATCACCTTGTCATCCAAGCCATTCAATAACTACACTTTGTCCTTAACAAGGCAAATAACCCCATATCTAGTGAGATCAAGGGAGCCATGATCCACAAGATGAGAGGGAAATAGCGAGGCACCACAATCAATCATCAATAAAACAGCAGGCATAAAAGCCCGGCGGTTTTAACGGGGGAATGAAATGCGTATTGAACGTCACTTTACTAACGATCTTTCCTGTCCCTACGCTGGTATGGACTGGCGTACCGCTGTTAGTGAAATCAGAAACCCCGATGGTTCGATCGTTTTCCACATGGATGATGTGGAGGTTCCCACCAGCTGGAGCCAGGTGGCCACAGATATCATCGCCCAGAAATATTTCCGCAAAGCGGGTATTCCCCAGGCGCTAAAGGTGGTTGAAGAAAATTCTGTTCCCAGCTGGCTGTGGCGCAAGGAAGCAGATAAAGATGCACTGGATGCCATGCCGGAAGATAAACGTTATGGCTCTGAAACCAGCGCCAAACAGGTTTTTGACCGCCTGGCGGGTACATGGACCTATTGGGGCTGGAAAGGCGGCTATTTTGAAGCCGAGGAAGACGCGCGTGCTTTCTTTGATGAAATGCGCTTCATGCTGGCCCGCCAGATGGCTGCCCCGAACTCCCCCCAATGGTTTAACACCGGCCTGCACTGGGCTTATGGCATTGATGGCCCTGCACAAGGCCACCATTACGTGGATTTTGAAAGTGGTAAACTGGTAAAATCCAAAAGCGCCTATGAGCACCCGCAGCCCCATGCTTGCTTCATTCAGTCTGTCTCGGATGACTTGGTGAATGAAGGCGGTATTATGGATCTGTGGACCCGCGAAGCCCGCCTCTTTAAATATGGCTCTGGTACAGGCTCAAACTTCTCCAATGTTCGTGGCTCTGGTGAGGCCTTATCTGGTGGTGGCAAATCTTCTGGCCTGATGAGCTTCCTGCGTATTGGCGACAGAGCGGCGGGCGCTATCAAATCAGGGGGCACCACGCGCCGGGCCGCCAAGATGGTTGTGGTAGATATTGACCATCCGGATATTGAAGATTTTGTAAACTGGAAAGTTCTTGAAGAACAAAAAGTTGCAGCACTTGTCTCAGGTTCCAAATTAAATGAAATCCACCTTAACCTGATCATGAAAGCCTGCCATGATGCCAAAGCAGATATGGGTGAAGAGGCTTTTAATCCAAAAGAAAACAAGCTGCTGAAAAAGGAAATCATCGCCGCCCGTAAGGTCATGATCCCTGAAAATTACGTGCAGCGTGTTATCCAGTTTGCCAAACAGGGCTTCGCTTCTATTGATTTCCAAACCTATAATACTGATTGGGATTCAGAAGCCTATCTCACTGTTTCCGGCCAGAATTCCAATAATTCCATTCGCGTAACAGATGCCTTCATGAAAGCGGCCTCTGAGGGTACGCCGTGGGAGCTGACAAACCGTATTGATGGCAGCGTCTCCAAAACTGTTGACGCGTCCGCCCTGTGGCGTGATGTGGGGTATGCCGCATGGAGCTGTGCTGACCCAGGCATTCAGTTCCACACCACAATCAATGACTGGCACACATGCCCCAAATCAGGCGAGATCAGAGCATCAAACCCCTGCTCTGAATATATGTTCCTGGATGATACAGCCTGTAACCTGGCTTCCATGAACCTGATGACATTCCGGGCAGAGAATAACACGTTCAAGGTGAAAGACTTCCAGCACGCCACCCGCCTGTGGACTATGGTGTTGGAAATTTCTGTCACGATGGCACAGTTCCCCTCACGTGAAATTGCCAAACTTTCCTATGAATATCGCACCCTTGGTCTTGGATATGCCAATATTGGTGGCCTGCTGATGAGCCTTGGCATGTCATACGATAGCGCCGAAGGCCGTGCTCTTTGCGCCTCAATTACAGCCCTGATGACTGGGGAATCCTATGCGACCTCTGCAGAAATGGCATCTGAATTAGGCGCGTTCCCAGGTTATGCCAAAAATGCCAAGGATATGCTGCGGGTTATCCGCAATCACCGGCGAGCAGCATACGGCCAGGCTGAAGGTTATGAAAAACTGAACACAACACCTGTGCCACTGGATATTGCCAATTGCCCGGATCAGGCAGTTTCTATCGCCGCAGCTGACGCATGGGACAGAGCCCTTGAAGGCGGTGAACAGTATGGTTTCAGAAATGCCCAGACCTCTGTGATCGCACCCACTGGTACTATTGGCCTTGTGATGGACTGTGACACGACAGGCATTGAACCTGATTTTGCGTTGGTGAAATTCAAGAAACTGGCTGGTGGGGGCTATTTCAAAATCATCAACCGTATTGTGCCCAAGGCTCTAGAGGTGTTGGGCTATAGTGCTGATGAGGTGCGTGATATTAAGGATTATGCTGTCGGTTACAGCACCTTGAAGGAAGCACCCGGCGTTAACCATGAAACACTGAAGGCCAAAGGTTTTGGCAAGCGTGAGCTGGATGCTGTTGAAGAGCAGCTAAAAAATGCCTTTGATATCAAGTTTGTGTTTAACCAGTGGACACTCGGCACTGATTTCTGCAAGGAGACTCTGGGCCTGAATGATGACCAGCTCAATGACTATAACTTTGATCTCCTGGCCGCCATTGGCTTTACAAAAGCCGAGATTGCAGAGGCTAACCTTTATTGCTGTGGCGCCATGACCCTTGAAGGGGCACCACACCTTAAAGAAAGCGATTATGCTGTCTTTGACTGCGCTAACCCCTGTGGGAAAATCGGCAAACGCTATCTTTCATGGCAGAGCCATATCCACATGATGGCCGCGGCACAGCCCTTTATTTCCGGGGCAATTTCAAAAACCATCAACATGCCTGCGAGCGCCAATATTGAAGAGTGCATGGCTGCCTACGAGCTAAGCTGGTCGCTAGCTCTGAAAGCCAATGCACTTTACCGCGATGGCTCCAAGCTTAGCCAACCACTGAATGCTGCGCTTCTGGATGATGCAGATATTGAAGAAGAGTTTGATGATCTCACTCTCGCTGAAAAAGCAGAGAAAGTAACAGAGCACATCGTTGAGCGCATTATAGAAGTGGAACGCACAGGGCCCACCAAGCGGCAAAGGCTACCCCAGCGCCGCAAAGGTTATACCCAGAAAGCCATTGTTGGCGGCCACAAGGTTTATTTGCGTACAGGCGAATATGATGATGGCTCAGTCGGTGAGATCTTCATCGATATGCACAAGGAAGGCGCTGCTTTCCGCTCGCTGATGAACAATTTTGCCATCGCGATCTCCATCGGCCTGCAATACGGCGTACCGCTTGAAGAATTTGTAGATGCCTTCACCTTCACCCGGTTTGAACCCTTCGGGCGCGTGGAAGGCAATGACACCATTAAAATGGCTACATCCCTGCTGGACTATGTGTTCAGAGAGCTTGCGATCTCTTACCTTGGTCGGGATGATCTTGCCCATGCCACACCGGCTGACTTCAAGCCTGACACTACAGGACGAGGTAACAAGGAAGATGGGCTGCCCGCGCTGAATGAAGAGATGACTGAAGCATTGGAACGTGTTCAGAAATTTGCGTCCAGCGGCTATGTACGAGGCAACAATCTTGTTGTTCTGAAAAGCACAACAACTAAAACCAAAGATAACACGCAGACAGAACAAGTAAAAACCGTGGCCGCAGCAGAGACCAGTGCTTCTGCCAGCATATCCGTTGGCTCGGGCATGACAAATGGCGCAACAGATGCCACACCTAATGCCCGCGTAGCCGCCCGCATGAAAGGCTATGAAGGTGATGCGTGCGGGGAATGTGGTAACTTTACCCTGGTCAGGAACGGTACTTGTTTGAAATGCGACACCTGCGGCGGCACCAGCGGCTGTAGTTAAACCATTAAAAGTTTTGGCTTCCCACTAACCCGTCCCAGTGGGAGCCTAGCCTCGGGGAAGGAGATATCCTTCCCCTATTTTTTTAGACACATGTTAAAAAAAAGAGAAAATAGTTAATAATATTGATATCTTGTTTACTAAATTTTTACTTCCCAATGATGAACTACTTGCCAACTACTCTTAAGAATCTATGGGTAGTTTATTTTATGTTGTATATTTATGTGGAAACAAACTGTGGCCAACGCGCTTGAGGAAAATTACCTTGCATCCAGCCTTATCGGGCATAGCGCATCATCTGGCCTCCCTGAAATTGATTTCAACGCCGTTATTGATCACCTGCCTGTTGGGGT
>JBNKGK010000058.1:0-13186 GCA_050289785.1 Kordiimonas sp. | reverse complement strand
GGTCTGCAGTCGCAAGCGGGTATCTGGCAGGGTGTTAGGTCTTTCTTTCATGGTTTCCTGCCAAGGCCCATTTATGTGGTGGCTATTGCGGCCGTATTTATCTTTTTCCTTGGGGCTGCCGTTCTAAATGATTTCTGGCGCTATGATGTTTATGAAACAGATATAGGGGAGAAGCGTTCCATCACCCTTGCGGACGGCACCACTGTTTTCCTGAATACAGGTAGCAGGGTGCAGGTTTTCTATAGCGGTGATAAGCGGCAGGTGAAGCTGATGCGGGGACAGGCCTATTTTAATGTGGCAAAACAGCAGGGCAGGCCTTTTTCCGTTTCTTTCCGTGGTGGCACTGTGCAGGCACTTGGTACAGCCTTTGATATCTATTTGATGCCAGACGAAACAAAAATTGGTTTGCTGGAGGGGAGCGTGAAAGTTCAGCAGCAGAAGCCTTTGCCTGACTGGTCTTCTATTCTTCAAAATACAGCTCCCTTTCAGGAGGTAACGCTAGTTGCGGATGAAGAAGCGAAGCTTGTGTTCGTACGGGAAGGTGCCGTGTTACAGCCGTCTGCTGCGCCAAAAGATATAATTACGGCCTGGCAGGAAGATACGCTGGTGTTTGATAATCATTCTTTAGTGGATGTGCTGTATGAATTGAACCGATATTCCAGAAAGCATCTTGTGATTGGTGACAGTGAAATTGGTGAAAAGAAAATAAGTGGCCTCTTTCCTTCGGATGTGGAGGAGGCATTAGGAATGCTGGAAAGGTATTTTAATATCAGTGGGTTAGAGGATGGTAAAGGACGTGTGATTATTGTTGCTGCGCCTCAAACAAAGAAAAAAGAAAAACGAGGGTGAGGGTTTTCAGGGGCTTGGGCGAATCTGGATATGAGGGGCTGGAAGGGACCAGCTTTTCTATTTCAGATGACAATAAGCGGAGGAAAAAATGGGAAAAATAATGTCTAATGGAAGCAGCGAAAGGCTTGCCCTGAAAAAGGTAAAACGCCTTCTTCTATCCACAGCCAGCAGTGCAGTTCTGATCGCCGGTGCTTTGGGTGCAACTGCGGCAGTGGCTGCAGAAAATATTTCGGTGGAAGCTCAGGGGTTGGGGGCCGCCCTTAAAGATTTTGCTCGCCAGAAAAAGGTTCACATCATGTTTGGACCAGAGCTGGTACAAGGCAAAAAAACAGATGGCGTGGTGGGTGATTATACAACGGAGGAGTTTCTCTCTCGTTTGCTTTCTGGCCACGGCCTTTCTTATGATATTGATGAAAAAGGCAATATCTATATCTCTGAACTGAGTGCAGATAATATGGTGGCAGGCAGTGCCTCTCAGGCAGACGTTAGCCCAGATGGTGAAGAGACTTCCTTCGTGCTGGAAGAAATTATCGTAACGGCCACTCGCCGCGAAGCCAGCATGCAGGATGTGCCAATCTCCATGAATGCTTTCAGCGGGGCAAAGATTGAGCGCAGCGGTGTGCATGACATTTCCGATCTGCAGTTTCTGGCCGCGGGCCTGGATGTGGGGCAAGAAAATGGCCTGACCAGAGTTGCCCTGCGCGGCATTGGCTCTAATAGTTTCAGTGTAGGAGCGGAATCTGGTGTCGCCCTTCATAAAGATGGTGTTTACATTGTGCAGCGCCCTGAAATTGGCATGGGCTTCTTTGATCTTGAGCGGATCGAGGTTCTTCGTGGCCCGCAGGGGATGCTTTATGGTAGAAACGCTACTGGCGGTGCGGTTAACATGATCTCAAAGGCCCCTACCGACAGTTTTGAAGCAGGTGGTTCGGTGTCCTATGGTAACTATTCGCTGGTTGAGACACAAGGCTATGCAAGTGGCCCCCTGGTAGAGGATGTGCTGTTGATGCGGGTTGCGTTTAAAACGCGGGATCATGACGGCTACACACCAAATGTTTTTAATGGTGACAGACTAGATGATGGCAATTTTGCGGGTCTGCGTGGAACACTGAGGTATATGCCTGTAGACAATTTTAATCTGGATATCAAGCTTGATTACGGTCGGGACGATGGCCGCCCTGTTTATATCACTTCCAGGGCGCGGGCAGGTTTGCCTCTTGCTATGGAAGATGAAGGATTTGAATTGCCGACAAGCCGGAGGGTTAACCAGGATACCAGCAATCTTAATGAAAAAGAGACATGGGGGCTGAGCGCTAAGGTGGATTGGGACATCGGTAATACGACTGTTTCCGCTCTGACGGCTTACCGTGAATTCACTTGGCTTGAGACACTGGATTCGGATGGGACGGCGCTGACTCTGGGTATTATTGACCAGGAAGAGCGTATTACAAGCCAGTTTTCTCAGGAGCTAACGTTGGCCTCATCAGGTGATAGCGGCTTGGAATGGGTTCTGGGTGGCTATTATTTCCACGGAGATGAGAGCCAATATGGTGATTTTGTTGCCCCGCGCTCTGGCTTCGTTGCCACATTCATCACGGATGATTACACAACAGATGCATTAGCCATATTTGGTGAAGCAAGTTACCCGGTTTTAGAAAAGCTGACTTTAACGCTTGGTGCACGCTATTCCCATGAGAAAAAGGCAATCTCTGGCAGATCTATTTTTGTTGTGCCAGCAATTGATTTTGAGTCGCTTGCACAGGAATCTCATGAGGATAGTTGGGGGTCTTTTACGCCAAAAGTGGCACTTACCTATGAAGTGAGTGACGAAGTTACGGCCTATGCGACCGTAGGAAAGGGCTTCAAGGCCGGTGGATATAACGGTGGATCAGCGTCAAACCCTCAAGGAGCTTATGCACCTGAAACAGTCGTAAATTATGAAATTGGCTTGAAGTCCACAACACTGGATGGCCGACTGAAAGCAAATTTGGCTGCTTTCTTTATGGATTATGCGGATTTACAGGTGCAGGTAGTGCGAATTAACCCCGTCACTCAGGTTTCAGAAAGTGTAGTGCAAAACGCGGCGACTGCTGAAATCAAGGGTGTAGAGTTTGAGTTTCAGGCACAAGTTAGTGATAGCTTCTCACTGGACGGGAATGCCTCCTATCTGAATGCCTCTTTCAAGAACTGGCCAGATGCGCAGGATTCCAGCCGAGGCAATGCATCTTTTGATGTATCCGGCAACAGAATGCCCAATGCACCCAAATGGGCTTTGTTTTTAGGGGCCAGTTATATAGCACCTATTGGTGATTGGGGTTCAGTGACACTGCGTGGTGAATATGCCTATAAAGGGGAAGTTTTTTTCACAGCCTTTGAAGAAGATTTTCTCTCGCAAGGTTCCGTAAGCCAGTTGAATGCTCGTATCACTTTTGAGGATGCGGAAGAAAAATGGACCATCTCTGCCTGGGGTAAAAACCTGACAGATGAGACAATTTTGGGTTTTTCCCGAGAAACACTTTCCGGTGCAACAGGGCATCGGCGTACATCCTCATACCTCCCTCCACGCACTTATGGGGTAACCGTGGGGTATCGCTTCTAATATCAATCCTAAATGAAACAACCCTGAAGCCCGGTCTTGTGTCGGGCTTCTTTTTTAGGCTAGCAGGGCGTGGCGATCAGCTTTTCCTCTCTTATATAGAGAGCATTATCGCAGGTGCCTTTGTTGCGGCGGGTGGAGCAGCCGAGGTGGTTTTGGGTCATCATTGTATAGGTGCTGCCGCAGGAGCCGCACTTGACCAAGCCTGACAGCAAAAATCTGGGGCGTCGGTGGTTGCGGAAGTTGGTGTCTGATGAATAGCGGGCATAATCAAGCACCACAGCAGGCGGTTCAACCGGTCTCATAACTATACCAAGGCTTCCTTACATCAAGGAGCGAGCGCAAGGAAAAAGATAAAAGGCAATGGAATTACAAAGGCAATATTGTTGTCTAATGCAACCCTGATTCTAAATAAGGGTTTTAGATAAAGAGTTTGTCAAATTTTTGGTTTTGTCATTTCTACAGATAAGAGCCAGCGAATTGCACATCTTGGTCAAACAAGATATACTGCATCTTCAAGAGTTTCAGGGATAAACGAACTTGTTTAAAAACTGGACAGGTAAAAATGCGACAAAGCGTGACATGGAAACAGCTCCTTGTGATGGTGCTGTAAAAGAACGCCGCAGGGTTATTGAAAACCTGTTCAGGGAGCATAACAGGACGCTTGTGGGCTTTTTGCGTACACGGCTTTCTTCAGATCAGGAAGCGCTGGATGTAGCACAGGAAGCTTATGTTAAATTACTTCAGCTTGATAAACCTCAGGAGCTGAGCTTTTTAAGGTCATATCTATATAAAACGGCGGCAAATCTGGCTGTTGATTACAAACGCCGCCAGTGGACGCGCGAGAAGGGGGCGGCGGAGATTAACCTGTTAGGGCATAAGCCTGAACCAAACCAGGAAGATATTCTTGTAAGCAGACAGGACATGGGCATTATCAGGGAAGCCATATCGGAACTTTCCCCCAAATACAGGCAGGCATTCCTGCTGGGCAGGGAGGGGTGGTCCCCTGAGCGGATCGCCGAGCACATGGATGTTTCGGAAAGGTCTGTTCGGAATTATTTGCACCACACAATAAATCATATAGCTGATAAACTGAAGACCAGTGCCAAACGGACGGATGTGAAATGAGCGGTCAAATAGATACATATCTGCGTGACCAGTCAGGGGATAATATTCAATCCATCGCGCTTGATTGGGTTATTTGCCTGCAAAATCATGATGTAACAGTGGAAGAAATTACCCGCTGGCAGGAATGGGTGGATCAGGCACCGGAGAATGCCGCAGCTTATTCAGAAGCTGAACGTGTATGGAAAATGTCGGCGGCAACGGATTTAACAGGATTGGAACCAACAGTTCTGGAACTTGCCAGAGACCTGAAAGGGGAAAGGCAGACTGAGCAAAAGGAAGCTACGAACAAAACACCCTTCTGGTATGTTTCACTGTTGCGCCCGCAGGTGGCCGCCGTTGCAGCTGTTTTGCTGGCTCTTGTAGGGGGTGCTGTACTT
Source organism: Kordiimonas sp. (assembly GCA_050289785.1). Taxonomy (GTDB): domain Bacteria; phylum Pseudomonadota; class Alphaproteobacteria; order Sphingomonadales; family Kordiimonadaceae; genus Kordiimonas. Next base: position 8,236 of record JBNKGK010000058.1, on the reverse strand, counting down.
CTTACTGCGACACCGGGGCAACTGGATAAGGCACAGGCGGTAGCCTCTGTTGTCACGGCGAAGGCAGAGCACCGTGCTGTAACGTTGTTTGATGGTTCTGATATTAAGCTTGGTGCCGCAAGCAAAGTAGACATTAATTTTTCAGAGACCACCCGCCATGTGGCTCTGGCAGAAGGGGAGGCATATTTTGATGTAGCCCCGGATGCAGACAGGTCTTTCGTGGTTTCCACGCCGCTTGGGGATGTAACTGCCATTGGCACTGCTTTTAATGTGCGCCTTTCTGGGAACCGGGTTATGGTTACTGTGACGGAAGGTAAAATCAGGGTGCATCCACAGTCAGACGGGCAACAGGTTGTAGAGGATGTGCCGCTGGAAGCCGGATCAGCCCTTGTGGTTTCAAGGGGTGTGCACGGCACTTCTGCGGGTGAGATTATGGCAGCTACACCTGTGTCATGGATGGATAAATGGCTTGTGTATCACTCGGAACCAATGCGCTATGTGGTTGCAGACCTGAACCGTTATGCCGATACGCCCATTACGCTTATGGACAAAAAGGCAGGCGATATTGTTTACTCTGGGGCGATTACCCCAGAAGAGTTGAATGATTGGATTGCTGCCCTGCCTACGGCGTTTCCTGTTAAAGTAGTGCGCGATGCAGATGGCTCTGTCCGGATACAGTCGCGTTAATGGCAGAAAAACGGGGCTTTAAATTTTTTTTGAACTTTTTTTTCCAAAATTGCCATCTCGTGCGTTATAGCAGAAAATCTACTGTAGGTGGATTTGTCTGGAGAAAATGAAACGGGAGAGAAAAGTGTTTAAAGGAAAATTACTTATTGGCTGTGCCACTGTTTCCCTCACTATTGGAAGTGTGGGGGCAACAGCATCAGATGCTGATAGTCTGACACAAGTCCATGCTTTTGAAATTGAAGCCCAAACACTGGAAAAAGCCCTAATCGCCTATTCCATTCAGTCCGGCATTCAGGTGATAGCGCCCGGCGAGTTGGTTGCAGGTAAAACCATCACTGGATACAACCGCACAGAAAGCGCCAGGTCAGCTCTGGAGCAAATTCTGCAAGGCAGTGACCTGACATATCGTGTTCAGGGCGATAGAACAGTTGTCTTGCTGGAAGGTTCTGGTGGTGCTGCAAGCCGTATTGGTTTTAACACAGCAGCGGATTATGAGAAAAATCTTGCGGCGGTTGAGGAAGATACGGCAGAAGAGGGCTTCACGCTGGAAGAGATTGTGGTAACAGCCCAAAAACGGTCGCAGAGCATTAATGATGTGGCCATGAGCATCATGGCGATGAGCAGTGAAAGCATCACGCGCCGTAATCTGATAGGTATGGAAGACTATTTGCGTTCAGTACCCGGTGTCAGCCTGATGAGCCAAGGGGCGGCTTTTAATTCTATTGTCATGCGCGGTATTGCCATTAATGCCGAGGAAGATGGTAATACAAGCGGCCCGGTTACGGGTGTTTATTTTGGGGATACACCAATTTCGGGGCTAGGTGTCTTTGGAAACAGTGCAGATATCAAACTGGTGGATATGGAGCGGGTTGAGGTTTTGAAAGGACCACAAGGCACATTATATGGAGCAGGTGCCATGAGCGGCGTGGTGCGGAACATCCCTGCTGCACCTGATCTTACAGAGTTTTCAGGCAGTGTGAAGGTGGGTTATTCCAATACTGCCCGGCTTGGCAGCGGAAACTCGGATGTGCAGGCTGTTTTGAATATTCCCCTGATCGAAGATGAACTGGCTGTTCGTGCGGTTGCCTATCGTTTCGATAATAGTGGATATTACAGAAACATCGGTGCCCTGGAACCTGTTATGTCCGGCGCGGCAGATGCATTTGGTGGCAGAGCTATACTAAACGATAATGTTGGTGTTTCTTCCTACACAGGAGGCCGCATCAGTGCCTTGTGGCAGCCGAATGAGCACCTGTCCATACATCTGAACTTCCTGCATCAGGAGATCGACCAGGATGGCTGGGGCCAGACGGACATTGGTCTTGGTGGCCATTACGACCAGAGTCGTCTTCAGTTGCGGGAGGGAACTGTATATGAGACATCAACTGAGCCAAAATCCAATGAAGGGTTTGCAGACGAACTGACAATACTGCAGGCAACCCTTGAATATGATTTTGGCTGGGCAACACTTACTTCTGCTACATCAAGGGTTGAAGAGGACACACTGTGGCTGCGAGACGGTGCCCTTTTCTTTAGTCCGCCCCGCCCCTGGAGCCAGAATATCTTTAATAGCGGTGAAAGCACGACGGAAGAATTACGCCTGATTTCGCAACTGGATGGCCCCTTACAGTTTATAGTTGGGTACTATTATGAAGACCGGACCGCAGGCTTTTTAGCTGTCAATCTTTTTGGAGGGGCTCCTGAATCAGTGGTTGATGGCCTTACCCAGATTGACTTCCCCCAGTTCAGAGAGCTGAAACACCACGCTCTCTTTGGCGAGGTCTCCTATGACATCATGGACCAGTTGACCCTCACGGTTGGCGCAAGGGGATTTGATCAGAAAAGGCAGTTTGATAGCGAGTTACGGTTCAACAACACCCCTGGCACACCCACAAGCTTTGACGCGAATGCTCAGGATATCTCCTTTAAGGCGGGGCTGGACTATAAACCGGATGAAGATATTCTTATGTACGCACTCTGGAGCCAGGGGTTCCGTCTAGGGGATGCTCGCGGTCCTGCCTTATCCACGGGTTTGGCGGAATGTGATGCTGACAATGATGGCTTCTATGATGAGTTTCCGACCGTTTCAACTGCGGGAGGCTCCTTGGACAGTGATACAGTTGATAACTATGAGCTTGGCAGCAAGGTAACCATGATGGACAGGCGCCTGCAGGTTAATGTCGCAGCATACCAGATTGACTGGACAAATATCCCTGTCACCTTTGTCGCCTGTGGTCAGGGTTTGGTCCTGAATGCCGGGGTTGCCCGTACCCGGGGGCTGGAATTTGATGCATCCTATTATGCCGAGAATGGTGTCTCTGTTGATTTGGCAGCCTCCTATGTGGATGCAGAACTGACCGGGTCTGCCGAACAGCTTGGTGGCTTGGGACAGCCCGGTGACCGCTTGCCAGGTTCCCCCAAATATACCTTTAATGTCGGCCTGCAATATGACTTTGAAATAAGTGGAAACGAGGCTTATGTGCGCGGTGATTATGCCTATATCGGTGGTTTCCATGTTGATCTGGCGCAAGAACGGGACGAACTGGGGGATTATGGTAAACTGGATCTGAATGCAGGGATTCGTCTCGACAGATTTGACCTGTCTCTGTTTGCGCATAATCTGACCAATGAAGATAATCTGACATCCATGAGTTTTTTCTTTGCTCCCAGAGGTACACGCCTGAGACCACGTACCGTTGGCATTCGTCTGGGATATAATTTCTAGTTTTTGACAAAGGTAAGGTTGCCTCTCTTTATGACGAGGCAACCTTCGCCACACCATAAAAAATAATATTTTGGCGAAAAAAGAATGCTCATATCCGCAAATAAAGACAAAATAGAAATGTCTGTGCTTCAGTGTCTGATCTTGTCATTGCCTTATGTTGCATTTGCCATGTTTATGAATCCCCTCTATGTCATTCAGGGTGTTTATGTAAAATATTTTGGTTTTTCAATGTCTGCGTTAGCGGCATTACTACTAGTTTCTCGTGTCTTTGATGCTATTACTGACCCGATGATTGGTGCCGCATCCGATTGGCTCAAAATTCGGACAGGACGTAGGAAACCCCTGGTTTTGGCGGGGGGGTGTATAACAGTTGTGGCGAGTTTGGCTATTTATATACCACCGGAGGCACCCTCTATTACAAATTTTGCGATTTGGTTATTTGTCCTGTATTTTGGCACAACTCTTTTTTTGGTACCTTACTTGGCGTGGGGGAGTGAAGTTGCCCGCACGAGTAAAGAAAAAATGCGTATTTTTTCCTTTTATACGGCTTCGGGTTATACTGGTCTGGTTTTATTCTATGCACTGCCCATGTTGCCGCTGTTTGCAACAACTGACATTACGCCTGAAACGTTGAAATATGTAGGCGGTGTAGGAGCGGTTATCATGGTGCTGGGTTTATCTGTCTGTATGATATTCGTACCTGAGAGTCCTGCGTCTGTTATTGAAGATCATTTACACAAAAAATCTCCTTTTTCCGCCCAGTCATTAAAAAACATCTTTTCTAATCGACCGTTTCTAATTTTCTTCGCAGCAAATTCTGCCATGACCGCCGGGTTGGGAATCTGGTATAGTATGGTTTTCATTTATATCGATATATTTCTGAAAGCGGGAGAGCTATTCTCCCCTCTCTATTTTGGGTCGTTTCTGATTGGTGCCGGGTGTGCGTTATTATGCATACCTATGACACAATGGTTCCGAAAAAAGGAATTATGGAGCATTACTATCTTGCTGGGTGGATGCTCTATTGCTTATACTTCTTCTCTGACAGCAGAAACGGCGGGGCCTGTTGATCTATCTATTCTGCTTTTAGGAACAACCATTGCCTTCGTTTGTCATACCGTTTTAGGGCGGTCCATCCTCGGTGAAATTATTGATTATTCCACCCTCAAAAATAGAGTAAACCAGGCTGGGGGGTATTTTGCTGTTTATGTTTTTGGTGAGAAGTTGATTGTTGCAATTGGAGCTGCTGTTGGCTTGGGGCTCTCGAATTTTTTAGGGTTTGACCCCGCAGCTACAGTTCAAACAGCCTCTGCCGTTTTTGCAATTGATGTAGTTATACTTTGGTTGCCCCTGATGTTTCTCACATTATCATTGATACTTGTTTCTCTCATCCCCATGGATGAACGTCGCCATGCAATTATCCTCAAGCGTCTTGAAGGGCGAAGCCTCTCCATCAAAAAGGGAGCTTAATGGTGCCTTTAGTAACTAGTCGTTTTATAGAAGTGCAGGGGTGTTCCCTCTATACCGTGACCATGGAGCCTGAACAGATAGCTGCCTATACGCCAACAATTGTTATTGAAGCTGGTTGTGGTGTCTCTTCAGCTATGTACAGGCGGATACAGCAGGGGTTGGCCAAGTACACCAAGGTTATTGCTTATGATCGAGCGGGGCTTGGCAAGAGCGAAGGAAATGGTAAAAGCAAAGATGCCTGTACTATTGTGGATCAGTTTCATTGTTTGTTAACAGCGCTTGGGGTTAAAGGGCCTGTGCTTCTGGTGGGGCATTCAATTGCAGGGCTTTATTTACGTGTATACGCAAAAAAATACCCAGATAATGTTGTGGGCTTGGCTTTTCTTGATCCTAGTCATCCGCTGCAATATGCGGTGCTCAGGCCACAGGGTTTTCCCTTGTCTATGAGGTGTTATTATTATCTGATGTATCTAATGGCAAAACTGGGGGTGAGGAAATTTTTCTCTACAGATTATGATTTTCAGTTGATGAGTTATAATCTGTTGCCTGTAGATGCACAAAGAGAGATACAAGACGAGCTCTCTCTGCCGCAATCATATATAACCCCGTTTAAAGAGTCTGCTGCTTTCCTGCAGTCTGCAAAGCAAGTCTTGAGTGCTGGTGATCTTGGGCATTTGCCTCTATTGGTCCTTACAGGTCCTGTCGGGCATGAACGCGATGATATTTGGCTCATACTTCAAAGGGAGCTTCTGAAAATATCCAGTAGAAGCAAACATCATATTATAAAGGGAGCTAACCATTGCTCTTTAGTGACAGATAAAGGTTATGCAGATGAGGTATGTCAGCAAATCATGACCTTTGTTGAAGAAGCCTGTAAGGGGCTCTAGCTCGTGGGGTTCCTCATATAAATAGATTGGCATTTAGGGCGTGGGCTTTCGCGATAAGGTTGATGCCTCATACAGTCTTGACTCTTTCGTTCAAAAATGAGAACAAATATAGAACAAACTAACAAGGTGAGTCTCTGAAGAGGGCAGACCGTGCAGCCAATCGCGCATAATGATAATGTTGTCAGGCAAGGGTTAGGGCGTGTTTCCAAGGCACTGCCTGACCGTGCGGCTTTGCTGCAATCTCTGCGGGGGGAAATTGATCGGTTAGAGGGGCATGAAGCAGAAACGGTTTTACCTGCTGTCTCCGTACCGCAAGGTGTTGCTTCTTTTGCCGTGGGTAAAGTGCATGAACTCTGGGCGCGGCACCTGATGGACCATGCCGCCTGTATGGCCATGCTCTTGCAGGCTGTTGCAGAGACGGAAAAACCTGTTTTATGGGTGATGGACCAGATGATGATACGGGATTATGGCCTACCTTATGGGCCGGGGCTTTTGTCTTTCGGGGTTGACCCCGCCCGGATCATGCTGGTGCGCGCCCGCAAAAATAAAGAGGTTGTCTGGGCTCTGGAAGAGGGGCTGAAGGTTTCGGCTTTTGCGGCTATTGTTGGTGAAGTGCAGCAGACTGACCTGACGACAAGCAGGCGTTTGTCCCTGATGGCGCGGGAGCATAAAAGCTTGTGCCTGCTTCTGGTGCGAAACCAGCAGGCTCCATCAAGTGCAGCCTATAGCCGCTGGCAGATACGCCCTTATGAAAGCCGTAAGGATGAGTATGAGACAGCCACGCCGGGGGTGCCACAGGCTGAAGCCCAATTAATGAAACACAGGGGTGGAGAAAAGCCATACCGGCATATACTCCCCCTCCAGAAAACAGAAGAGCCAGATCATGCGGCGTATCCTGTCCCTATGGTTGCCTCAGTGGCCGGTTGAGCGGTGGCGCCGCACATCTGCGATAAACGTGAAAGAGGGCAGGCCCTTTGCCCTGACACATAGCCTTGATAACACTCAGAAGCTTTATGCCGTGTGCCCGCGTGCCTATGATATTGGTCTGCGCGGTGGGATGACACTGGCAGAAGCGCGCGCCATGTTGCCGGATGTTTATACAGCAGAGGCAGACAGGGAAGCAGACCATAAGGCTTTGACACAGTTGGCCCTCTGGCTTGGGCGCTATAGCCCGCTTACGGCAGTGGATGGTCATGATGGGCTATTGATTGACAGCACGGGCTGTGCTCATCTTTTCGGGGGTGAAGCCGCAATGTTGGCTGATATCAGAGCACGTTTGGCGAGGGCGGGGTTCACCGTATGTCTGGCAATAGCGGAAACCAGGGGGGCGGCTTGGGCCTGCGCCCGTTATGGTGAAGATGGATTTCTTCAACAGGGCAGTTTGTCTGATTGCCTGAGCCCTCTGCCGATGCAGGCCCTCAGGCTGGACAAGGAGGCTGTGCTGACGCTGGAGCGTTTGGGCCTGAAAACCATTGGCCAGCTTACCGCCATTCCCCGTGCGTCACTGGCACGGCGGTTTCGTGATCTGCCTGCTAAAGAGGTAACAGCTCTGCTCACCCGGCTTGATCAGGCCCTGGGGCGGAAGGACGAGCCTTTAATGCCATTAAGGGAGCCGCCTCGCTGGCAGGTGCGGCAGGCCTTCATGGAGCCGGTGTTGCACCTTGACCTGCTGGAGCGGGCACTGGAAGCTCTGGCCAGTGATCTTTCCATTATTTTGCAAGAGGCAGAGCAGGGGGCCAGACGGTTGGTGCTCACGGCGTTTCGGGTGGATGGTACTCTTCAGCAGTCGGTGGTGGGCACGTCGCGCCCAACGCATACCCCAGAGCATTTCTGTCGTCTCTTCGCAGAAAAAATAACCGGTTTTGAGGCGGGTTTCGGGTTTGACCTGATCACTCTGGCGGCGAGTGAAACACAGGCTTTACGCCCACAGCAGGTGGGTAACAGACAGGAAGAGGATATTGCTGCCGCAGCGCGCTTTCTGGACCGTGTGGCGGCGCGGTTGGGCCCAGAGGCTGTGTGCCAGATCAGTCATCATGAAAGCCATCAACCTGAAAAATGCCAGCAATTGGTGCCAGCGGGAACAACGGGGCTGGCATGGGAGCAGTTTCCTCATGGGAAAGCCCCGCGGCCCTTACGCCTGCTACCGCGACCTGAAGGCATTGAAGTGCTGGCTGAGGTGCCGGAAGGCCCGCCCATGCGTTTCCGTTGGCGGCGGCTGAGCCATAGGGTGTTAAAGGCAGCAGGGCCTGAGAGGATTGCCGCTGAATGGTGGCTCACCGGTCATCAGGATACGCGGGATTATTATCAGGTGGAAGTGGAAGACGGGGCTCGCTTCTGGCTGTTTCGTAAGGGGCTTTATGCTGTGCCGGGGGTGCGCCCGGCCGAGGAAAACTCGCCCCAGTGGTTCCTGCACGGTTTTTTTGCCTGAGGGGCCGCCATGTATGCTGAATTGCAGATATGTAGTAAT
>JBNKGK010000057.1:0-13211 GCA_050289785.1 Kordiimonas sp. | reverse complement strand
AAGTTATCATCATTCTTGACTTGCCCTTTTAAACTGTAAAATTATGCTCCTTAAGGGACCTTTTCAGGGTAATCTTTCTCTGCTATTTTGACATAAAAATTTGTCCTTAAATGCAGATGATATAAATTTGAGAAGTTCACTAAGTTTGATGATGTTGGCAAGTGCTGACACGGGGAACTTATAAAACAAGAGCGACAGTGATGATCAAGATAACACGCATAATGGCGGGAGTAATGTGTCTGGCCGCCTTCAGTTATTCTGGAGCTGCCTTTGCAGCATGTGAGGATATTAAAGACCTAAAGTTACCACGAGCGGAAATTGTTGTGGCAGAGGCTATCCCGGCGGGCTTTTTCAGTTCACCAGGGACGGCCCTAGAAAAAAAGGGGACACAGTATAAAGTGCCTGCTTTTTGTCGTGTGCGCGGTGTGGCACGACCGACAGAGCAATCCAATATCAATTTCGAGGTCTGGTTGCCGGACAACTGGAATGGGCGCTATTATCAAGCCACCAACGGTGGCTGGAGCGGGTTTATTGACTATGGCGCCCTTGCCAAGCATCTTTCTACCGGGGCGGCTGTGGCGAATACCGATGATGGCCGTGTGATCCCGAAATCAGAAGAAGACAGGTGGGAATGGGTGCGCGGTAAACCCGAAAGACTAGTGGATCACAGTCACCGAGCCTTGAAAGTCACCACTGATCACGCCAAGGCGATCATCAAAAGCCATTATGGCACACCATCCAACTATAATTATGTGGGTGGATGCTCGGGCGGTGGCCATTATGCCATGACGGCCGCTGTGCTTTATCCGGAAGACTGGGATGGGGTGATGGTTGGCTCCACATCAGCCGGTGGTCGATGGATGATGGAATGGGCCTTCGGGCAGCGTTGGGCACAAGACCCTGCCAATCGCATCCCAAGAACAAAACTACCCGCCATTCAGCGCAAGGCCAAAGCGTCCTGTAGGCCTGAAGCTCAGTTGGTGGACGGTGTGCCCGGTGATCCGCGTCTATGTAGCTTTGATCCGGCAGAGATGATTTGTAAGGGTAAGGAAACCGACGAGTGCCTTACCCCACCGCAGGCGGAAACATTGCGGCTGATCTATGAAGGCCCCAAAGACCCGGAAACAGGTGAACAGCTTTTCCCTGGCTTCCCGCCAACAGCAGAAGCGGAAGAATTTAATACCGGGGGCTGGGTGGCCAGTTGGGCTACCATGCTCACCGGTCAGGGCAAAATATCACTGGATGGTGACGCGGTGAGCGAAGTGCCGGGTGTTGTGGTTGGCACGTACAGCTTCTTCCGGGACCGCATTTTCAAAGACTCGAACTGGGATGATCTGGCTAACTTTGCCTACACCGCTGAAAACCGAGCCTTTGTGGAAAGCAAGTTCGATAATTTGCCGGGGTATGGGTCCTATTCGCCACTGAAGAAAGCTCTGGATGTTGATATGTCTGAAGCCATCAATGGCGGCACCAAAATCATGCTCTATTACGGTTGGGCAGAGGATATGTTGCCACCGGGTCTTGGTGTGCATCACTATGAAACCACGGTGAAGCATGTCGGGCAGGAGAAAACAGATGAATCCTTCCGCCTTTATATGGTGCCAGGCCTTGGTCACTGTGTCGGTGGCCCTGGTGCAGCCTCCTTTGGGCAGGTTAGTGGGCCGGGTTCAGGGGCAGCCGGTGAAGCGGATGTGTTTATCCCGCCTCTCAAGAATGACCCTGAGCATGACATTTATCGTGCTTTGGAAGCCTGGGTGGAAGAGGGTCGTGCTCCAGAAGAGATTATCGGCGTGAAATATGTTGATGACAACGCCCACAACGGCGTGGAGATGACACGGCCTATCTGTGCTTATCCCAAAGTACCCAAATACAAGGGCTCAGGCAGCACCAAAGAAGCCAAAAACTTTGAGTGTGTCACCAACTAATCAGAAATGCAGATTATGAGGCGGTAAGCAGCAGCAAGCCGCTTCATGATATTAACAAGAACATAGAACAGCGGGAGTGACAGATGATCTCTTTTCGACAGATTGCCAGAGTAGCTTTTGGGGGTATTCTAAGCACAGCCTTCTCTGGCTTTGCTTTTGGCGCCTGTGAAGATTTAAAAAATTTCCACTTACCAAACACCGAAATCGTGGCAGCAGAAGCAATAGCTGAAGGCTTATTTGCCTCACCTAGTTCTGTGGGAAGGCTTAAGGGCCAACAATATAAAGTGCCAGCATTTTGCCGTGTTAAGGGGGTGGCGCATCCAACAGAGCAATCCAACATCAATTTTGAGGTCTGGTTGCCGGAAAAGAAAAATTGGAATGGCCGTTACTATCAGGCCACTAATGGTGGCTGGAGCGGCTTTATTGATTATGGGGCGCTTGCGCGCCATCTGGGCACAGGGGCTGCGGTTGCTAATACAGATGATGGACGGGTTATCTCTGGCTCCATCTTGGGGGAAGACAGGTGGGCTTGGCTTCGTGGCAAGCCGGAACGGGCGGTGGATCACAGCCATCGTGCCCTGAAGGTAACCACAGATAATGCCAAAGCCATTATTGCGCACTATTATGGTTCTGGCCCCAAATATAATTATGTGGCAGGCTGTTCCGGTGGCGGTGCTTATGCGGTAACGGCAGCCAAGCTATACCCTGAAGATTGGGATGGTGTTCTGGTAGGCTCCACCTCTGCTGGGGCCCGCTGGATGATGGAATGGGCATACGGCCAGCGCTGGGTGCAAGACCCGGCAAACCGCATCCCGCGCGCCAAATTGCCAGCTATTCAGCGCAAGGCCAAAGCATCCTGCTCACCCGATGCCCAATTGGTGGATGGTGTGCCCGGTGAACCTCGCCATTGCCGTTTTGATCCCGCCGAGTTGATCTGTAAAGGCAAGGAAACGGATGAGTGCCTGACGCCTGCACAGGCAGGCACACTAAAACTGTTGTACGATGGCCCACGTGACCCTGACACGGGTGAACAGCTTATCCCAGGTTTTCCCCCCACCGCAGAAGCGGAAGAATTTAACACCGGGGGCTGGATTGCCAGTTGGGCCACAATGCTAACGGGTGAAGGCAAGGTTTCCATGGACGGTGATGCAGTTAACGAGGCACCGGGCGTTGTTGGTGGCGCCTATAGCTTCTTCCGGGATCGCATTTTTAAAGATAAAAACTGGGATGATCTGGCCAACTACCCCTACACCAAAGAAAACAGGGCTTTTGTCGAGAGCAAATTTGGCGGCTTGCCGGGGTATGGGTCTTATTCACCGCTGAATAAGGCCATGGATATTGATTTTTCCGACGCTATTAATGGCGGCACCAAAATCATGCTCTATTATGGCTGGGCAGAAGATATGCTGCCACCGGGTCTTGGGGTGCATCACTATGAAACCACGGTGAAGCATGTAGGGCAGGAAAAAACAGACGAATCCTTCCGTCTTTATATGGTGCCGGGGCTTGGGCACTGTGTTGGTGGGCCGGGCCCGAATGCTTTCGGACAGGTTGGTGGTCCGGGTTCTGGTGCTGCAGGTAAGGTGGATAAATTTATCCCTTCTCTCAAGAATGATCCTGAGCATGATATTTATCGTGCGCTTGAGGCCTGGGTGGAAAAGGGCAGGGCTCCGCAGGAAATCATCGGCGTGAAATACGTGGATGATAATGCCCACAAGGGTGTGGAAATGACACGGCCCATCTGCCCTTACCCTGAAGTGCCACACTATACAGGCACAGGCAGTACAAAAGACGCCGCTAATTTCAAATGTGTCAAGGTACCCACACCTGAATAAGGTGAGGGAACCCCTCTCAGGTGGCCCCATCCGGCTGTCGCCTGAGAGGCGATACACTCGATTAGATATAAATACGAGGGATATGGGTATAGGGATGCTTAAGTAATTCTGTCAGGCTTGCCGTAGTGGCTGGGTTATTAGCTTTGTTTGGCATGGCCCATGGCAGTTGTCGTGATCTGGCAGAGCTTACTTTGCCGCATACGGAAATTATACTAGGGCTTGTTGAGAATTACAGCGTGGAAGGAGCGCTTTCTCAAAAATGCATGGTGGAATGGCCCTTTTAGCTCAATCCTGCCATGGTCCTTTATTCTGTTCTTTTTTATTCTGTTCTTTTGTGATCAATGAAAGGAAGCTCGGGAAACGGGCGACACCTGTCTGACACGGGGATTAGAAGAATGATAGTTAGAAATAAAGCGGTCTCCATTCTATTGGGCTTAGGGCTGTGCACGATGTTTACGGGGGCGGCTCTTTCCTCTTCCTGCGAAAATATGGCGGCTGTGCCATTGTCGCAGGGAGAAATTACCTCTGCGGACGTGGTGGCAGAAGGCTTGTTCCATGTGCCGGATGATCATCCGATTGGATATATGGCCGGGCAAGATTATCCTGTACCTGAATTTTGCCGGGTTCAGGGTGTGGCACGACCAACGGCGGATTCAGAGATTAAATTTGAGGTTTGGCTGCCGATAGATTGGAACGGTCGTTATTATCAGGTTGGTATGGGCGGCTCTGCGGGCAGTATGCAGTATAGCAGCTTGTCTATGCTGGTGGCGACAGGAGCCGCTGTGGCCACTACAAACACAGGCCATGAGGCCGCCATTCTGGATTGGAGTTGGGCAGCAGGCCACCCTGAAAAAATCGTTGATTTTGGCTATCGCGCACATCAGGAAACCAGCGAAAAAGCCAGAAAGATCATACAGGCCTATTATCATAAAAAGCAGGATCATGCCTATTTCACAGGTTGTTCACGCGGGGGGCATAGTGGCATGATTTCCGCGCGCCGCAACCCGGAGGATTGGGACGGTATCCTCATCGGGGCGGCAGGTTTTGGCAGCCTTGTTGAACATTTGCGGACCTATATCTGGCGTAGCCGGCTGTGGGCAACCTATCCTGAGGGACGCATTCCCGAAGATAAATGGCCTGCTATCACCCGTACGACACTGGCCTCCTGTCGGCCAGAGGCACATCTGGTGGACGGGTTACCCGCAGATCCGCGCCATTGCTCTTTTGATCCGGATATCATGCTTTGTAACGGGGCAGAAACAAAAGACTGCCTGACCCAGCCTCAGGCCGATATGTTAAAGCGCGCCTATGCTGGGCCGTATCATTCTGATGAAACAGGGGCAAAATACCCGGGTTTCCCGCCCACCTTTGAAATAGGCGGCCCTTTCTGGACCGAGGCACGTGGCCATGGTTTTGTTTCCCAGTTTTTCGGCAGCTTTGCATTCAATAACCCGAACTGGACACAGGAAGGCATGAAGCCGGAGGAAGCCCTTACGCTGGCTCCCAATATCATGGTGGCAGGGGAACATCTGGATGATGTGCTGTCCGCTGAAATGCCACAGTGGAGCACCTTGAAAAAACAGGGCAGTAAGGTGATCATCTATCACGGTTGGTCAGATAAATCCCCTTCAGCCCTTTTGAGCCTGCAGACCTATGGTAAAGTAGTTGATGAAGTGGGCGGCCGAAAAGAAGCGGACGAGTTTATGCGCCTGTTTATGGTGCCGGGTATGTCACACTGTGTGGCTGGGCCGGGTGCAAATGCATTCGGGCAGTTTCAGGGTACACCGGCTCTGACTAATGACCCGGGGCATGATGTTCACCGTGCGCTGGAAACCTGGGTGGAAGCGGGTGTCGCGCCTGAGCAGATTATCGCTACCAAATATGTGGAGGATGACCCTGAAAAAGGTGTGGCTTTCACGCGGCCCTTATGCCCTTACCCACAGGTGGCAAAATATAATGGTACGGGTAGTACCAAAGAGGCGATGAATTATAGATGTGAAGATAATCCCGAGCCTATAAAGTAAATGAATTCCAGAGGGCGAAACTCATGAGTTTCGCTCACCCACTGTGTGCCTAAAATTAGAGGCTGCGGCTGTTCCCTTGCCATTTATATTAATGTCTCGTGCTGAAGGATGGGGGGCGCTCTTGTCTCTGCCATGTTTTGAGTTATACTGAATCATGGGGAACTTGTTGGGATTTTAGGTATGGATGGCAGGGCAGCCATTTTAGATGTTGATATTCCTTATAGCAGGCCGATGGTATCGGGCCGCCACCGGATGCCCGATCAACTGCCTTCGTATCAAAACCGGTTTCTGGGCTTTGATGCTTTCAGGCAACACTATCTTTTGAACCGGGAGGTTGAGCCCTCTGATGTTGTCATCCGGCGTTTCAGGCAGGATGAACGTGATGCGCATATCATTTCGGCCAATTTCAACCCGCATTTTGGTTTGATCATGCAGGAGGCTCTGTGGACTGCTTCTCCTATTGAGAGCATGCTTCAGGGGCAGGACTGGTACCTGCTCAGTTTTCGTGTGACAGGGGGCAGCGCAGAGTGTGTGGAAAGAGACTGGTACACGATGGGGCCAGACAGCTGTTATCTTGTGCACCTGGCAGATAAAATCAATTATACGTTCCGTTATGCTGGCGAGCAGCCCTTTACAGAAGTTTGCCTGATGTTCCGGCCCTCATTTCTGGCTACAAAATTATATCTGTCTCCCTCCGATGTGAGGGAACGTTTAAAATCTCATCAGTTTGCAAGCCCGTATTTCAACCAATATCTGATGACGGCAGACATGAAACGGGCGGTTTTTGATTTGCGCAGGTTTTGCCTGTCAGATCCGTCCTTCCGCATTTTTGCGGAAGCCAAGGCGCTGGAACTGATCTCCCTGTATTTGAAACAGTTACAGGAAAACAGCGTGTTATGCGCATACCCATTGAGGCAGAAAGAGATAAGCAGCCTGAATGATGCAAAGCAGTTTCTGGAGCAGAATTATCCATGTCCTCCCAGAGTAGACGAACTCTCCCGCATGGTGGGGCTCAATCGCCGGAAGCTGGCGGAAGGCTTCAAAATGGTGTTCGGAAAAACGCTTTATCAATATGTTCAGCATCAGCGCATTGAGGCCGCTAAAAGAATGTTTCAGGACAATTGCGATAATATTGCCCGGGTGGCTGAAATGGTCGGTTATGAATACCAGGGTAATTTTACCAAAGTTTTTCAGCAACATGTCGGGATGACACCGAAGGATTATATCCTGTTATCCCGAAGAAATAGCGTTTAGCGGCTTCCTGTTTTACCGCCAGAGCATGCCTTCTCTCAAAGTGCGGATCGCACAAATATTCGTGCGGATCGCATGAAACACGGCCACAGTGTCTATGATACCAATTACACTTGGTTTGAATAAGGAGAAGCAAGTGAAATTGTTGGCGGTTCTAATGACAGTTGCCTGTATGAGTTTTGGGGTTTCTATTCCCGGCTCGGCGGAAAATATCAACCAACTGAGTTCAGCTCAGCGTAACGTGAAATCATTGGTCGAGACGGCTTACCTGAACGGTGCCTTTAATCGCCTGGATACGAAAGCCATGCGTGAAGGTTTTCACACTGAGTTTGCCATTCTGGGTGTTTACGATGGCAAGCTGTTTAAATATCCAATTGTAGATTGGGTAAACCGGATAGAGCAGATGAAAGCCCAGGCGGATTTTAACCCGGAGGACCATAAGGCCGAATACCGGCTTTCCAACATCGACATAACCGGCAGTGCGGCTTCGGTAAAAGTTGAACTGTTTCAGCAAGGCAAGCAAACATACACCGATTATTTATCACTTATAAAATTTAAGAGCGGCTGGAAGATTGTTGCGAAGATTTACAATAAGCATGGTGAGTGAAAAGGTTATGGCATCTGTGAAAGTAGCAAGGGCGTTTGTCCTTTGGCTCAGCTTGTATGGATTTACCTGTGCCAGTCATGCCGAAGAGCAAATCTTCCACGGCATTAATGTTCCGGATCAATCTGGAAAAGTGATGACCGTGACAGGGGCCATCAGCCCATCCCGTTTGGGTGATACCTTAATGCACGAGCATCTGTTGCTGAAGCTGGCGCTGCCACTGGATCAACCTGAAAGGTGGGTCAAGCTGGGCAGATTCATGGCATCCGGGGCGCGAAAAACGTGGCTGACCCCGCCTGCCACACCGGAGGAACTGGCACTATGGCACATGCCTTTTACGGTGCGTAACCGAGGCAAGCTGTCACTCCCTCAATATGGTCTTCTGAATGAGGATAACTGGACACTGGACGATATGGGTGTGGCCATACGTGAAGTGCAGGCTTACCAGGAACTTGGCGGACAAACGATTGTCGATGTAACAACAATTGGATTGGGCCGCCAGCCGGAAAAAATTAGGGCCATTGCGGAAAAAACCGGTGTGAATATTGTGCTGGGAACCGGTTTTTATAATGATGCCTGGCATCCGAAGGATATGAGCGAGCGGTCCCTTCTGAACCTCACCAAAGTCATGGTTCGGGAAATTGCCGAGGGAATTGGCAATACCAACATCAGGGCAGGTCTTATCGGGGAGATCCCGGTTGATGATATTGGAGCCCAACCCGAAAACAGCGATAAAACACGTGTATTGCAGGCTGCTGCCCGGGCCAGCCGTTTAACGGGGGCGGCCATATCCCTGCACGGTGATTTTAGAGAGATACAGCATTTGCATCCAGCTATCGATATTCTGGAAGCTGAAGGGGCGGATTTATCCCGAGTGGTTATGGGGCATATCACTGCTGTGGCAGCAGCGGACATTGCTTTTTTAGAGAGCCTCTTGCAGCGTGGTATTTACTTGCAATTTGATCTGCTTGGCTATTCCGTTGCTGGGCTATCCCCTATAGAAATGGAGGCCATTGAGACCCTGATTAAAAGGGGATATTCAAAACAGCTTCTTGTCTCGCAGGATGTATGCACCAAGGCTCAGTTAAAAGAAAATGGAGGTTTTGGGTTCACTTTTGTACACTCCGTTCTTCTACCATACCTGAGGCAACAGGATGTGAGCGGTGCAGCCATTACAGACCTTCTTCAAAACAACCCTAAGCGCGTTCTGACTTTTGTGAAACCGCGGACCTGAATAAATACCAGCAGACAGCATCATAAGGGTTTGAAGCATGGCAAATTTCCGAGAAATAATAAACAATCTATCCAGGGCATTATGTACGGGGTTTGTATTATTAAGTGCTTCTTTTTCCACCGATGCCGAAAGCATTGACTATCATGGTATCAACATTCCTGATCAAGCCGGAAAAGTAATCACCGTGACAGGCCCGACAGCCCCGTCAAACCTTGGCGATACCATTACCCACGAGCATTTATTTCTGCAGCTTTGGATACCTCTTGATGACAAGGAAAGATGGGAAAGGCTGGGTCGGTGGCTTAACTCGGGCACCAAACCGCCGGTCACGAAAGGTGAGCTTGAATTGTGGAATATGCCTTTCTCTGCCCGTAACCGCATGAAACTGGGTAGGGTTAGCAAGGATGCCTGGGAGTTGACCAGTGTAGAAACGGCGATCAGAGAAGTGCAGGCCTATCAGGAACTGGGAGGAAGCACCATCGTGGAAGTTACGCCTCTTGGTCTCAAACGTCAGCCTGAAAAAGTGAGGGAGGTTGCCCGACAGACAGGGGCAAACATCATTATGGGAACAGGTGTTTACAACGAACCCTGGCACCCGGTCGATATGGGGAAGTGGTCCCGTCAGGATATGACCAAATTGATGGTGCGGGAAATTGTGGAAGGTATAGCGGGAACAAATATTAAGGCTGGCATCATCGGAGAAATACCGGCTGATGACTTGGCCCGTCAGCCTGAAAATAGTGATAAAATTCGCCTGATGCGGGCAGCGGTAGATGCCAGCTGGCTAACGGGTGCCGCCATTTCCCTGCATGGTGATCTGAAGTTTATGCATAACCTGCATTTTGGGCTGGATATCCTGGAAGAGGAAGGGGCAGACCTTTCCCGCGTTGTCTTGGGCCATATCTCCACGGTCGCGTCATCAGATATTGCGCTGCTTGAGAGCCTGTTGCGACGCGGTGTTTACTTGCAGTTTGACCTTTTGGGCCTGCCAAGTGCCGGGATGTCTGTCACGGAGCAGCACGCCATTAAAACCCTGATTGAAAGAGGATATTCCAAACAGCTCTTGGTTTCGCATGATGTTTGCAACAAGGCGCAGCAAAAGGAATATGGTGGCTATGGATTCACTTTCGTGCATTCTGTTTTGCTGCCCTATCTAAGGGCTGAGGGGGTTAGTGAAAGCGCGATTGATAATATCCTGAAGCAAAATCCCCGGCGTGTGCTGACTTTCGTTAAGCCCCAACACCTGAAGGATATACAGGCACAATAAACTCTGTAACGTTGGCTATGAACAATAGTGTGAATCGCATAAACATCAGTGCGGATCGCATGAAACAGAGCCATGCCGCTTATGATATTTTCCTTTGAAACACAGTGAGTTTTTAAGGGAAAATGCATGTCAAAACATATTGTACCTCGCGCATATTCAGCGCGAAGACCAAAGCGTTCTTATAGTGTTACACGGGTTTTTGGAGCGGCTTTGTTGGCGTGTTCGGCGCTGGCTACCGCCTCGCCAGTTTATGCCGTCGAAACGGGCGACAATGGCCAGGAGGCAAAAATGCTCCCCAATTTTACGGCGGAGCAGGTCGTAAAAGGGGAAGCTCTTTATAAAAAAACATGTGTGGGCTGCCACGGCGCGGATCTCACAGGCAGTTCTTTCGCACCACCAATTACGGGTGATTCATTTTATGGGAAATGGGGTGGGCGTCCCGTTAAGGACCTCTTTGCCTATGTGCAACGCATGATGCCCCCCGGTGGAGGCGCTGAGCTGAGCAATACCGAATATGCACAGGTGCTGTCATACCTTTTTTCACGGGCCGACATTGCCGCTGGCGAAAAGGAAATGCCGGCAAACTATTTTCTGCTTTGGAATGAATATCTGCCCATCCCGGAAGGTGGGGTTATCGAGCCTGAAGTGGTTGAAGGCCCACCGCCTCCCACGCCGCGCCCCAACCCGCTGAAAGATATCACCCAGGTTAGTGATGAGGCGCTTCTCAACCCGCCTGAATCAGACTGGCTAATGTGGCGCCGCACCTATGATGCCAAAGGGCATAGCCCACTCAGGCAAATTACGCCTGAAAATGCGAGGCATCTCTCGCTTGCCTGGTCATGGTCTTTACCGCAGGGCCGTAACACTACAACCCCTTTGGTGCATGATGGTGTGATGTTCACCTATGCCAGTGGTGGTATCATCCAGGCCCTTGATGCGAAAAACGGAAACTTGCTGTGGGAATATGAAGCGGAAGGAGAGAAGAAAAATGCACAGTATCTGCGAGCTATAGCGCTCTATGAGGGCAATGTTATCTTTCCTGCGGGTAATGGGTATGTCATTGCAATTGATATGAAAACCGGTAAGGAAGCGTGGGCCACAAAAATCAAAGATTCGACCCCCATATTCGCTGAGGATAAACCGGTACCCTATATGTCCGGCGGGCCACTGGCGGTGAATGGCAATATCATTATGGGCACGACAACCATTGAGGTGATGCCGGGCCGCAGTTTCATCTTTGCGCTGGATGCCAAAACCGGAAAGGAAAAGTGGCGTTTCCACACGGTTGCCATGCCTGATGAGCCGGGTGGGGATAGCTGGAACAACATTCCAGCCAAAGAACGTATTGGTGTGGGCGCCTGGATACCAGGAAGCTATGACCCTGAAACAAAGCTGGTGTATTTTGGTACGGGTAACACCAATAAATCAGTGCCTAAACTGCGTGAACTGGAGGATGGGGCGGTAGCCAAAAATGCACTCTACACCAATTCCACTCTGGCGTTGAAACCGGAGAGCGGCACCCTTGCCTGGTATCACCAGCATTTATCGGCCGATCAATGGTGCCACGATGAGGTGTTTGAACGCACACTCACAACCTTACCGGTTGACGGCAAAACCCAGAAGGTGATGATTAACGGTGGGAAGCAGGGCATTTTCGATGTGCTGGATGCTTATAATGGCAAGTATAAATTTTCTATTGATCTTGGTTTGCAGAATGTTGTGGAATCCATTGATCCGTTGACGGGTGAGCGCAGTATTGCGCCTGAAGCTGTTTCCGCACCAAGAAAGGAAATTTTTGTTTGTCCATCGAACCATGGGGTTCGGAACTGGCGGCCCACCTCTTTTGACCCCACCACCAATCTCCTTTATGTGCCTATAGTGGAATCTTGTATGAAAATGCGGCCGCCGCAGCCGGGTGATTATGTTTATGGTGACCTGGGACAACTGGCATACCCCCGGCCTGATAGTGATGGTAATTTTGGCGCGCTTCGTGCCATCAATATGAAAACGAGGGAAACTGTATGGGAAGTTCGTCAGCGCGCTATTCCCACCTCGGGTGTGCTCACCACAGCTGGAGGCGTATTATTCAATGGTGCGCTGGACCGTGAATTTGCAGCCTATCGTTCCGATACGGGGGAAAAGCTGTGGCATGCCCGGCTCAATAGCACGCCAGGAGGTGGCCCCATCAGCTATATGGTGGATGGTAAGCAGTATATTGCTGTTGTTACCGGGCATACCCCGGCCAGAAACATCGATGGCTTCATGGCCCCGGAAATTGTTGGGCCGAAAGAAGCCAATCCCACGGTTTGGGTCTTTCATGTGCCTGATTGATCTTAAGGCCATAGGCTACTAAGCTCTTTGATGGGCTGGGATGAACAGGAATGCCAGCCCATCAGATACCCCGGAAGGGATCAAAGAAAAACAGTTGAAAGGCAGCGATATGAAATTGGTAAAAATATTTGGTCTGGCGGCCGCTCTCTCAGGTGCCAGCTCTGCGGCCATGGCCTGTAATACAGAGGAGGTGGCCCTGCTCGTTGGTTTTATGCCGCAGGAGGGGCAGGAAGAAACACTCGAAAAGGTACTTCTGGATTTGGCTGAACAGTCCAGCACAGAGCCTGGTGTGGCTTATTATGCTCCTTATCTGGAGGAACAGACAGGCACCTATTACCTGATAGAAAGGTACGAGAGTGTAGCGGTGCAGAAAAAGCATGTCACCTATCCGCACTTCAAGGCCATTTTCCCGAAAATTCCCCCCCTGCTTAAAGAGCCACTGAAGGTGACAGCCATCAAGGCTGTTTGTGGGGAATAGGTTGGCTGAATAGGTTGAAGGGGGCTCAGGCCCCCTTTCTCACACGCGTTTGGAAAGCCAGATGGCGGTGCGGCAGCCTGCTTTTATGAGGCCGGATAGCACCGGGTAGCCCGGTGTTTCCTCCGCGCCGTTTTTAAGCGCGATTTCCTTATGCTCCACTTCTTCGGCCTGAAAGGTCTCTATCATGCCTTCCAGTTCCGGGTCAGTGCCCGCCAGTTCATCTCTCTGTTCCTGGTAATGCTCGTCTATCACTTCTTCCACG
>JBNKGK010000056.1:6091-13262 GCA_050289785.1 Kordiimonas sp. | reverse complement strand
TACAGCGATAACCACAGCAGCAAGTGACATAGCGGCATACACCGCCCGCCGCGGCCAACCTGTCCCCATATTCTGCTCGGCCAGAATGGTTTCAAAGTCTGCATCCCCCGCAAGGGCTTCCATTTCCGCATAAACCTGCGCTGTCTCATTTAAGGCATCAGCATAAGCAGCATCCTCTGCCTGACGCACCACGATAGCCGACGCTTCCTTGCTGGTCATCTCGCCTGACAGCATCAGCGCCATGCTGTCTGCTGCCTGCTCTTCCGGGGTTGTTTTCGGTTGTTGGGTCATCTTGTGCTTCCCCTTCTATGGGGTGCGGCCTCCAAAGCGGCGGCTCTCGTTTTTGCTAGTGCCTGCGACATATATTTTTCAATCTGTTTCACAGAAAGGTTCATCTGGGCCGCAATCTGCCGATAACTTAAATTCTGATAGCGGCTCATCAGAAAAACTTTACGGCACTTGGGTGGTAACTGCATCACCGCAGCCTTCACCCGTGCTAAATCCTGTGCACTTTCCAGAATGCGTTCTGGCGTTATGGGCTGCACCTGCTGTTCTCTGGCCATTTCAGCCGTGAACCGCTTGCTGAGTACATCACGCCTTTTGATATCCAGCATCAGGTTATTAGCCACGGTGAACAGCCAGGCCCGGGTGCTACCACTTTTCTCTGCCAGAATATCCTGCAGGTTATCCTTCGCGAGCAGGCGGACAAACACCTCCTGCACAATATCATCCAGGTCTCTACTTCCGCCCGGCTGGGCGCCTGTGCGGGCAATAAGGAAATCACGCACAGGCTGGCCATGTTCTGCAAACAAGCGTTCCAGAACTGCATCCCGTGTTTTCATTGTCCACACGGGCATATTCACCACATTGCCGCGTTCTTGTGACATGGCGCCCGGAACTTCCTTACCTGGACCATTTGATACCTGCTTACTAAACGAAGCTACCGCTCATTACCCTACCACCATTCTGCTTTTTTTTCTTTTTTTCCCGAAAAGCAGGCAATTGGGCTTGCTGCAACTGCACCTCAAAGATTAGGCTCAAAGCCAAACATCAGAGGGAATGAGTATGAGTTTAAATAGTAAAACAATCATTATTACTGGTGGCTCCCGCGGCATTGGTGCCGCCACTGCAGAACTGGCAGCAGAGCGCGGTGCCAATGTGGTGATTACCGCCCGTAACACAGACAAACTGGCAGATGTGAAAAGCCGGATTGAAGCCGCGGGCGGGCAAGTGCTGACCATAGCCCAGCAAGTACAAATGGCTGCCGACTGGGATAAAGTTTTTGAAGAAACTGTTTCCCGTTTTGGTGCCGTACACGGCCTGGTAAACAATGCAGGTGTTCACGCTATTCGCACCATGGAAGATAGCACCGAAGAAGATTATCACTGGATGATGGATACTAATGTGAAGGGTGTATTCCTTGGCACCAAAAAGGCTTTTGAGGTAATGCCCCGATATGCATCTGCCGACCAGCCCGCAGCCATTGTCAATGTCTCTTCCACCGCTGGCCTGCGCGGTGCCAGCTTCCAGGCATTATACAATATGTCCAAAGGGGCGGTGCAATTGTTCACCAAATCCAGCGCACAGGAAGCCATTGACCGGCGTTTCCCTATCCGTGTGAACTCCGTAAACCCCGGTATGGTAGACACTGACATGGGTGATGAACTGGTCAACGCCCTCGTGGAAAACGGCGTGGGCCGCGATGCTGAACAAGCCCGGAAAAACCTCACCCGTGGTTATATGAACCGTCGCTTCGCCAAACCTGAGGAGGTGGCAAAGGCCATCTGTTTCCTGATCAGCGATGAAGCCAGCTTCACTACCGGTGATTTCCTTGCCGTCGATGGGGGCTTCATCAATAGCTGAGCCAAAATAGCAGCTTTTGTAGACAACAAAAAAAGCGGGCTAGCAGCCCGCTTTTCTTTATCTTGAAACCAGAGAAAATTAGCCTTTCAGCATCTTCTCACGTGCTTCTTCAGCTTTGAGATAATTCCGCCACTGACGAATAGTGTTCCGCTCGCGCTTGGTATCTGCCAGCTTGCTTGCATTATCAAAGGCTTTACGAGCTTCATCAAACTTTTTCAGCTCCGTAAGTGCCGTACCACGTTGCATAGTGGCGGACATACGCTTGTCAGCCGCTTTTTTACTGCGGTCCTTTGCAAAAGCTTTCAGAACCTCATCAAAAGCTTCCACTGCGTCTTTATGACGATCAAGCTGCATCAGCACCTGACCAATCTGAAGCCACAAATCACCATCCGCTTTAATGTCTTTATCGCCTTTAGCTGCAGCGATAAGTGGATCAACAGCTTTCTCCCATTCACTGGCCAGCATGTAGCACTGTCCAAGTGTTTTCTGGTTCTGAACTGTTTTCTCGACACGTTCTTCTTTGAACGCTTTCTCCAGTATCCAGGTACACTTGATCGGCGCACGCCGAGCCAATTGAATCTGCGCCAGGTTCACCAGCATGATAGGTTTATCATCCAGGAAACCCTGCTTATACGCAGCTTCTGTAAGAGAATAGGAAGTGGTGTTATCACCCAGTTCCTGATACACACCAGCAAGCTGTGTCCAGTACCGTGGTTTCGGCCAGTTGATCAGCAATACTTCCAGCACATCACGCACTTTTTCATATTGCTTGAGCTCCCAGTGAGCTGACAAAGCCAGCTGATACCAGGTTTCTTTCACTTCAACAGTATCCACCATTTCTGCATCGCGAATGGCACGATAGATATAATAAAGTGACCGCTCGAAATCATTTCTGGTGTAGTGAAGCTGAGAAATGAAGACCAGGTTATTAACGCTGATCACCTCTGAACGAGGTTCCCATTCGTTAATATACTGCAAGGCCAGATCATATTTTTCAACGCTGTAATAGAGCTGAGCAAGATTATACATAATGCTCAGTTCAAGGGCTTCAGGAATGGAGTCCTTATACCGAAGAATTTGTTCGTAAGCACGAATAGTACCCTGAACATCATCCTCTTCATAGGCCAACATCGCATGAACCTGCCACACAACGGCACGCTCATAATCATTCACCTTTTTACCAGCCAGAATTTCAGCCAGAATTTCGCGTGTTGTCACAAAATCCTTAACATCCATTGCTTCCTGAGCTTTCTGAATGTCCTTATGGACACCAGCACTCATGGCCGGAACCTTGCGAGTCTTCTGTTGAGCATAAACGGCTTTTGCACCAAACAGAGGCAAGCTGGTTTCAGAAACAGGCATCGCCGTCAATACCGCTGCAGCAGCAACAGCAAAAGGCAGTGATTTTAGTGTCTTGATAAGTTTCATGACGTCAATTCACCCCCTTATTCGGCCATGTCAAAGCTGAAACGATAGCGCACACCAGTTACTCTCTGTGGCTTACCATTCACAACCTTCGGCTTGTACTTGAACTTCTCTGCCGCTCTGGTGGCTGCGCGCTCAAAATACCCCTTGGGTTCAGCTTCGATAATGATAATGGAATCAGGTGGCACAGTACCATCTTCATTCACACTCAGTTCCACAACCACATAACCTGATACACCGCGCTCTTGCGCCCGGCGAGGATATTGAGGCTGCACACGAACCAAAGGTAGATAATCACCATCCTGACTAGGCCCCAGATCAAGTGAACCAAGGTCAACACCTGCCCCGCTATTTGCACGGCCAATGTTCAGGTTCATTTTATCCGGGTTATCGATTTCCACCTGTGGCGTATCGATTTCCGGTGGAGGTGCCTCCACTTCTGGCGGCTTCTCTACAGTACGCTCCATACGCTGAGGAGGCTGTTCTTCAATATCCTCAACAACGTCAATAAAGCGTAGCTGCTTGTCTTCATCTAATTTTACTTCATCATTGAAGGCTACCAGGCCCTGCATCAAAAAGAACAGGCCAAAAGTAACAGCGGCAGCACCTCCAAAGGCGGATCCAAAACGTGCAATCATCAGTTTCTCTCCGCAGCTATGGCAATTTTCTGAACACCGGCATCGCGCACGGCATCATAGACTTTCATAACCAAACCAGCCTTTGATTCTTCGTCAGCCTGGATCGCAACAGACCCTTTCGGGTTTTCAGCATGAAGCTTCTCAACGCTCGTACGAACCGAGGTCAGCTCCACTTTCTGTCTGTTAATCCAAATCTCGTCGTTCGGCTTCACAGCAATCAAGATACTCACCTGTTTCTGGATGAGCGCCGTTTCTGCTACTGGCTTCACAACGGTTACACCGGCTTCCTTCACAAAGACCGCGGTCACGATAAAGAAGATCAACATAATGAACACGATGTCGAGCATCGGGGTCATGTTGATTTCGTCTTCTTCACCCTGTTGTTGTGCGTGGTCTCGCATTATTTTCTCCACTTTACCCTTTGATATTATCGCCGGGCAGTTCGCCCTGGGAACGCGGGGGCTTACCCCCGCAGGAATACCTAAAGGTTATTTCTTTTTGGGCGTTACAACGATCTTTTCCCGAGGGACACCAATAGCCAAGGCAGAGTCATAAATACGAATGACATTGCCTGTATAAGCACCCTCTGCAGCCTGAATCACTACCGGAGCTTCAGGACGTTCAACGCTTTCTTTCTTGATAATCGATTCTATAGAAGAGATATCGATGGTCCGGAAATCATGGGTAATCCGGTTGTTGTTATCAATCATGAAGGCAATAGCCCTTTTATCATCGTCCGGTGGCGGAGGATCATTTTGGGTATTATTATCCTCCGGTTTGTTAATTTCCAGACCAGCTTCTTTAACAAAGGATGCTGTCACGATGAAGAAGATCAGCATGATGAACACGATGTCGAGCATCGGGGTCATATTGACTTCAGCGTCGTCACCTCCTTTTGAGAATTTACGCATTGGTTAAACTCCGCTTCCTGGTCTAGTGATCCATCGTCAGGCTGTCTTCAAGCCGTTCCGATTCCCGTTTAGCGCGGCGCTCGATATACGTGCTCAGGAAAATGCCAGACAAAGCAGCAACCATTCCAGCCATTGTTGGAATTGTGGCCTTTGACACCCCTGCAGCCATGGCACGCGCGTTCGAAGAACCCTGCGATGCCATAACATCAAACACTTCGATCATCCCTGTCACAGTACCCAACAGCCCCACAAGTGGACAAAGGGCAACCAGCGTTTTGATCATTCCAACACCCTTATGTAGGTTGTCGTTGATCTCGGAAACCATGGCTGTGCGAATCTTGTGCGCATACCAGGATTTCCGTTCGCCACGAGCTTCCCACGCGTCACGGACGCGGTTCCGCTCTTTGCGATATTCCAGTGTGAAATACCAGAGACGTTCGATAATAAGCACCCACATGATGAACGTGACCGCAAGGATCATGAACAGGACGTTGCCGCCCCGTTCCATGAACGCTTGGATCGCGTCGAATGCTTCATTAAGCGCGAGCATTCGCATTCTCCTTCTCTGCGTGAACAGCGATGATGCCAGCAGATTGCTCTTCCAGAACGTGGATAACGGACTTGGAAGTGCCTGCTACAAAGCTGTGCAGAAGCAGAGTCGGGATAGCAACAACCAGACCTTCCACTGTTGTCATCAGAGCAGCAGAAATACCGGAAGCCATCATGGTTGGATCACCTGTACCAAACAGCGTAATTGCCTGGAAGGTTTCGATCATACCAGTCACTGTACCCAACAGACCGAACAGAGGTGCCACAGCAGAGATCAGTTTGATCAGAGTGAGGAAACGCTCAAGAGCTGGTGTTTCTTTCAGAATAGCTTCATCCAGTTTCAGCTCAAGTGTTTCCACATCAACACCACGGTTGTTTTCATAAACAGCCATCACACGACCCAATGGGTTATTTGTGTTGGCACCAGAAGTGCGAATTTGCTTCTTCACTTTACCCGCTACTGCAGTCAGATAAAGCCACTGAACAACAGCCATCAATACACCAATAGCACCCAGAGCCAGTGTCAGGTAACCGATGAAGCCACCTTGGTCCAAGCGCTCACGGATTGTTGGTTTTTCAACTTCAAGGCTCAAGATCTGACCACGGGATGGGTCAAGACCAACACCTACCAGCCCACCAGAAGCAGACTGAAGATCGCTTACTGTGCTAGTGAAACGAGAAGAAGGCTGACGAGGCAGTTCTTCAACGCTACCGTCGTTTTTCAGGGTATAATATTTGCCATCACCCACAATACCAAAGTCACCGATACGGGTAACATCGGCTGTGTAGGTGGTGCCATCAACACCGCGAACTTCTTTTTGGAAAGTCACAACTTCGGAAGAGCCAACCATTTCGGTCATCATCTGAGTTGGCCAAGCTTCAATCTCTTCGATTGTTGGCAGTTCAGAAGAATCAGATGCTTTTTCAACCAGTTGGTCGATCGCATCCATACGGCCATCATTATCAACAGTGATATGTGATGTTGCGATAATAGACTTCGCATCACCAGCAGCTTGCTGAAGCACACCAAACAACTCTTGCAACTGACCAAGGCGCTCGCGCTTCACTTCAACCTGGCGGGTGATTTCCGCCTCATTGCGACGACGTGTTTCTTCAAGGCGGCTTGCTTCACGCTCCAGACGAGCCTGCAACTGACGCTCTTGTGCCAGCAACTGCTCTTGAGCCCCTTTGCGCTCAAGGAACATGGCTTCACGTTCTTTATGTTTAGCTGATTCTGTTGCGCGACCTTCACGCACTTTATTCAGCAGAGATTCAAGATCGGCATCCTGTGCCTGAACAGCAGCAGTAAGACCAAAGACCACCATAGCGGCTGACGTTAAAATTTTTCTCATCTTATTTCTCCGTCGGCGCTGCAATTGGAAGAACCAGAACATCAACAGGAACCTGGTTGCGAGCCATCTTAATGAGTTGCTTCACAGGAGTTGCATATTCATCACCCAGTGGAACCCAGGCTTTAGCTGCTTTATCCCATGCTGCTGTTTCTTTACCGTCTTTTGTCTGGTAGTAGAAACCAACGCGACCAATACGAACAAAGTTCACACTGCGGCCATCTTCCAGAGTACCTTCATAGGCATTCCGTGTACGGCCATACTGTACTTCTGCTTTATAGGCTTCAAGAATAACGCGGAAACGCTCAGGATCACTCACGTTTGGATCCACCAGAACATCACGCAACTTCGCCACACGATCTTGCCTTGTTTCCAGCTGGAACGGCACATCAAGTTCAATGAACTCATCAATATAATTGATCATGCGCTCCATCAG
>JBNKGK010000056.1:0-6081 GCA_050289785.1 Kordiimonas sp. | reverse complement strand
CTGGCGCTTAATTTCGTCAATCTGACCGATAGACTTTTTCAGCTTGCCAAGCTCTGCTTCCTGCCTACCAATCACACGCTCTTGCTGCGCATTATAAGCTCTCAGACCAGCGTTCGTTTTCAGAACAGCTTTATACTCGCCAAATAATTTTGAGGTTTTGTCTGCAATCTTATCGATCGTTTCCTGTGAGGCTTGAGCGATTTGATTAGCTTGGTTTACCTCGTCCACGATCGACTTCAAGCGTGCATCCTGTGCACCAGCGCCAGAAGCAGCCACGAAGATCGAGGCCGCCATGACCGTCGATACACCTATCCGTTTCACTTTAGCTTTATCCATTTTCTGCCCATATGGGTTAACAAAGCTACAGCATATCCGGGGAGGACAGACCGTAGCAGATTAATCCTTGCAAAGATTTAAAGCCTGTTGACCCCAAACCCTTACCCTAAAAAACATTGAGAGCAGGCAGATGTCCGTCCAGTTCACAAACCAAATGGGTTTGATCAATACTGCGCATCCTTAATCTTATAGTTCTCCCGCACCTCTCCCAACTTTGCCTGCCACCCACGGATTAGCTCCGTTTTCATTTCGCATACACCCTAACCAGTACAGGCTGGGTGAGGCTACTCCTCCTAGCAACAACAATTTGTCACCACTGGGTAATTGAGACGGGTGGCCCCGGCTCGGGCCCTATCATCCAAGAATCTCTTCTGATTCCAAGTAAAATTTTTACTTTTCCTTGGAATTTTCTGTTTCTTGGATAAAATTGTGCCTAAATTTACTCCCAACTCCCACTTAGAGATATGTAATACCATAACATAATGGGGTTTTGTCAATATATTTCCTGTTTTATTGATAAGTACTGCTCATGAGAATCAACAATGAACGATCGTTCAACCAGGCCTACTCTGGGTAAGCACAGAAATCCTGGAAAAGAAATAATTCTGAAAAAAGCTACGTTTTGGGTTTTTGGCGACCGCGTATTTCCATCAGGGCGGTCACAACACCATGCCACTGATTCTCTGTGCTAATCTGGATCGCATTTTCCAGCCCCATATGACTGGCCAAACGAGAGGCTAACGCCCTAGTATGATCAGAAATACTATTACTGTCATGACTAACAACCATATCCGGGGAGGAGGACTGGGGGGACAACACCATATAAACTGCCTTCGCATACACAAATTCTTACGATTGTCTTAGTATGCGAGTGATTCCTAAAAAAGCGGTTAACAAAGCTGTTAATAGTCAAAAAAAAGGCGTTGCATTCTATCTTATGGTGTATTTTTGGCGATAGCTGTCATCTGAAGTGCCGGCAAACCCCTAATTTTCACTGTCAGCTGTTCTCCCTGCTCGAGAAACCTTGGCGGCTTGCGGCCAGCACCGACCCCATCTGGGGTACCTGTCAGGATAAGATCGCCTGGCTGTAATTCTGTCACTTCGCTAAGCGCTACAATAATATCGGGGATGGAAAAAATCATATCAGACGTATTGCCATCCTGCATGACCTGACCATCAATTTGGGTCATGATAGACAAATGTTGTGGATCCGTTATCTGATTCGCCGGAACAATCACGGGCCCAAGGCCACCAGATCTGTCCACATTCTTACCCAGGGTAAACTGGCTTGTGCGTTTCTGTAATCGCCTCAGGGACCCATCATTAGCCGTGCTATAGCCAAAAATATGATGAAAGGCCTTATCTCGGCCAATATACCGACCAGCCTTGCCAATCACCAGAACCAGCTCGCCCTCATAATCAAAGGATGATTCGCTCGCAGGATATTCTATCTGGCCTTCATGCCCGACAAAGGAGCTGGGAAACCGCACAAAAATATCCGGGGCAACAGGAGCCGATGCCCCTGTATCCAGCGCCATCTCTTTCACATGCGCCGCATAATTTTTCCCCACGCAGAAAATACGGCTTGTTGGAGACAGAGGCGCCAACCATCTGGCCTCATCAAGCGGCAACCAGCCTTCTTTCGGAAGCCCGGCAAGCCGTGCTTGCCACGCAGCCAGATCACCATAGTCAGCCAGAAAGATAGCCAAATCATTCGGAAGGGCAGCATCAATGCTCTCAAACGGCAAAAACATCCGCCCATTCACCACAGCAAGAATAGTTTGCCCATCAACATCTAGTCGAGCCAAGTGCATGATCATCCCCCTTACAGGAATATAGGATCAAGTGTCACGCGCCTGAGGCCCCGCACACTATTCCCTATATATAAAGCATCAGCCTCTGCCAAATCATCACAGGTAATGACGCGTTCTTCCAGAGGCGGTGATTGTTCCGACAACATTGCCGCCCGCAACACACCGGGCAATAAGCCGGATTGAACAGGTGGCGTGTACCATTTTCCACCCACCTCCACAAAAAGTGTACTGATGGCCCCTTCTGTCACCTCGCCCCGTTCATTAAGAAACAGAATATCGGCATAACCGCCTGCTTGGGCCTTTTGATAGGCCTCATTATAGAGCGTGCGATTTGTTGTTTTGTGAAACAGGAAAATATCTTCAGGGTTGATTTGTTCTTCTGACAAACAAACAAGACCTTCTTCATTCTGAGATAGCATAAGGGGCGTATGACCAAGCTCGACCTCGCCCTTCCTGTCAAGCAACAAGCGCACCCTCAGGGTTTGCCTGGCATGCTCATCAGCCAGCGCCGTTAAAGCGGCAACAATGGCATCTTCATCAAAAGGAAAATCGAAATAGCCCGCACTGGCCTTCAGCCGTGACAAATGCTCTTTCAGATAGGCATATTCACCGGCGCCATCCAGCTTGAGGGTCTCCAACAGGGAAAAAGGTCTCTCCTTTTCCGTTAAAAAATGGGCCTTCAGCAGGCATTCTTCATATTCATTCTGGCCGTTACTATCCGCCACAACACCGCTACCTACACTGAGCCGCCCGTCCCCGTCCGCCTTCATCACAAGGGTGCGAATAGGCACATTCAGGTTCCAGTCATGCCCCTGATCATCAGATACCGGACTAAAATGCCCAACCGCACCGCAATAAACTCCCCTGGGGCCTTCTTCCAGTGAGTTGATAATTTCCATCGCCCTTACTTTTGGTGTGCCTGTAATCGAGCCACAAGGAAATAAAGCCTTCAACAATTCAGAAGGCTTCAGACCATCAGCCACCTGTGCTGAAATAGCCGAGCTCATCTGATGAAGGGTGGGAAATTTTTCCGTATAAAAGAGCCGGTCAACTTTCACACTGGCGGGTAGGGCCAGACGGCTAAGGTCGTTCCTGATCAGATCAACAATCATCAGGTTTTCCGCACAGGATTTTTCATCCTCTGTAAGTGCTTTCGCTATTGCTTCGTCTTCCGCCGGGGTTCTGCCCCGTGCGGCCGTGCCTTTCATGGGATGTGAGACAAGACGCGTCCCATCACGCCGTATAAAAAGCTCCGGCGAGAGGGAAAGTACACAGGTTTCCCCCGTATGAATAAAACTACCCAGCGGCACAGGCTGTTTGGTACGCAAGTGGGCATAAAAGGCCAGAGCATCCCCTTCCAGACGAAAGGGTAGCGGGAAGGTGTAATTCACCTGATACACATCACCAGACGTTATATAATGCTGAACCGCTTCAAAAGCCTGGGTATATTTTGCAGACTGACCATTATCCTGTTTCAGAGAAACTTTATATTCAGCCAGTGAATGCTGATCAAAGAGCGCTGCAACATCCTGTGATGACAGCACCTCCCGATGATGCGTCGCCATCATCCAAATGAGTGGCTCCTCCGGCAGGTCCACCATAAGCTGAGCCAGTCGGGGCTCGAACACAGCACCGCATTCATAGGCTATCCACCCCGCAAGGTGATAGCCTTGCTCCAGCAACTGGTCGATCACTTCCAGAGCGGCGGGCACTTCAGCAAAAGTGCGCGCACAGATAATCTGATCCGGAGAATGAAAGAAGAAAGATCGGCCTGCCTGATGAATTGCCCGACTATCATCCAGCAATACAAAAGGGGGAGTATGCAGATCAATCTGTGCCATTTTGGCTCTTTGCTCCGGACTAAACTCTGGACTTGGTACCCATGCGCCCTTATGTGACAAACAGATATAAGCGTCAACCAAACAAACCGTGCAATCATTAAGTTTGATAAGGACCGCCCAAACATGACACAGCGTAGAGTGAGAGATAGTTTCTGGCAGTGGAACCTTCTACACAAATCTGTGGTCGCATTTCTGTTTGCCGTTTTTGTCAGTTTGGTTGTGCACGCTATCCGCGTTTATGATGCTGCCTTCGACCTTCAGGAAGAAATGGTCATTCAGTCAAATACGGCAGACCTATGGCCCTGGATGATAACAAATGAAAACCGAGCGCGCTGGCAAGCAGGTCTGATTGACCTTTCTCACCTCACAGGCAAGATAGAAGAAGCTGGTTCAACGAGGCTTCTGTTCTGGCGCCACCGCGGGAAAAGGTGGCAGGCGCTGGAACAAACCAATGAAGTTGTCATAGAGCGCCTGTTCACTAGTATTCAGGAGTCAGATATCGATCAGCGCTGGTTTCGTCTGGAACTAACCCCCGAAGGCCCTTGCCGAACAAAAGTCAGAATAAATGAAGTAATTCACCCTTTATTCTATAAAGAGCGTTTCTGGTTTTTCCTGGAACATGATGACCATCAAAAGCGGCTTACCACATCCCTGAAGGCCCTGAACCGTTGGATGGTGAGCATGGATAAAACCTGCAATCCACCAAATTAGGCTTTTTCAACATCAAAGTCTGTGAATTCCCACTCGTCAATACGGTCCATTTCAGACAGGAACAGATTTTCTGCCGCAACAACTGCTTCTTCCTCGCAGGTTGCGTCCACTTCGGTAACCCAATAAAATTTGCCGTGAGGCAATGCCGCTTGCAATGTAACTTTCTGACGAGCCATTCGGTCATCCCCATGCTTGAATAGCGATATGGAAACAAATTCTCTTCAGTCCCTATCATGAAGAGAATACTTCTGCAACAAAGACCCCCGTCTCAGGTTAAAGCCTAACCACGAGAAGGAAATAAACAGTTAACGTGCGTTCCTGTATGCCCGGATCGCTTCATTCAATTTGATTTGCAGGTCCCTGCGTGCATTATGCACATCTGCTGTATCCTGTTCCCAGCGCACTTTCTGCTCTTTCGTCAGGAAAGGCAAAATCTTGTTCGCTGCCCCGTCCATACAGGCCAGATAATCATCTACCTTGCCTGAATAATCCAGCACCCTCTTGCGTGCATCGCGGATATCATCTGCCGACGCTGTATCACCCGCCGGGATATCTGGTTGCTCAACAGGTGGCTCTCCACAGTCCACCGCCAGCACAGAAGAAGACATAAAAACAGCCGTGCAGGCACTTATGAAAAGATTTGGTCTCATGAAACGTGGATTTCCCATCATACTCGCGTTTTATTACCGGGCCTATGATATTCAAACTGCCTTCAACCATTCAAGGCTAAAGATAGATCAATCACCAAAGGCCCCGACACAACAGAATTACTCAGCGGTTTTTTCTGTATCAGCCTCTGCTGGCACAATCTCTTCAGCTGGCTTTGCTTCTTCTGCTTCCACAGGTTCAGCAGCCTCTTCATCACTGGCCACTTTTTTCTTCTCAGCGTCTTCCGCCTGCTTTTTAGCTTTCGCCATTGCCTCATCTTCTGCTTTCGCCAGATCAGGGAACAGCTCGCGATAAACAGCATGGGCACGGGCCTCTACGTCAGCAATGGCCTTGGCCAAAGCATTCAGATTATAGGGTATGCCACGATAGTAGAAAATACCGGAAGCCGGATCAAGCGCACGGAATACATGTTCGTCCGGTGTATTGCCCTCCCCGATTTTGCCAATCTCACCAATATAGTCAAACACCACTTCCTTACCTTTTGTGGCATTCATCCATTCTTCCAGCTTCTCGTCAGAACGCTCCCACAATTCGCTCAAACGACGATCATTCAGTGGGTGCTTTTCATTAAGCTGCAAGGCTTTTCGCAAGTTTTCACCGCGTGTGCGAGCCCGTGCCCGTGTTGGCCACAGAAGCGCTGCAATCTGGCTTGTCGGCATCAGAATCATCTGCGCGCTATACAAAGCCCCTTTGCCCACTTTCTTCTCCAG
>JBNKGK010000055.1:0-13381 GCA_050289785.1 Kordiimonas sp. | reverse complement strand
AGCGATGCTCAGAAAACACCTGTTAGCCACTTGTGCTGCAACGGCATTCCTTATTGGAATGCCAACACTATCCAGTGTATCTGCTGCGGAACTGGAAAACAGCCACGCGTTCACTATTGCCGCCCAGCCACTGGAAGAAGCGCTTCTGGCTTTTTCCAATCAGTCTGGTGTGCAGGTCGTGGCCTCTGGTGATATGGTTGCCGGCAAGAACACATCCGGTTTTTATAACACGGCGAGCGCCAAGGAGGCCCTCGATGCCCTCCTCACGGGCACCAGCCTCACTTATAAGGTGCAAGGGGCTGGCACCGTGGCGATTATAGAGCAGGTGGCTGATAGCCAAGGCACGGATAGCGGCGCAGAGGAAACATCCTTTATGCTGGAAGAGATTATCGTGACGGCAACAAGGCGCGAGGCCAGCATGCAGGATGTGCCGATGAGTATTACTGCGTTCAATGGGGATCGGATCAAAGAAAGCGGCGTGCAGGACATTGGAGATTTGCAATTTCTTGCCGCGGGTTTGCAGGTTAATATTGAAAATGGCAGGGGATTTGTAGCACTGCGCGGAGTTGGGTCTGATGCTGTGAATGTCGGGGCGGAGTCCGGCATTGCCATGCATCTTGATGGAGTTTATATCGCACAGCAACACCAGATTCCCGTTGGATTTTTTGATGTTGAACGTATTGAAGTGCTTAGAGGCCCTCAGGGAACTTTGTATGGTAGAAATGCTACAGGTGGTGCGATCAACGTCATTTCCAAATCACCAACCCGGGAATTCGAAGCTGGGGGCAATATAACCATAGGTAATTATAACCTTATTGAAACAGAAGGTTTCGTCAGCGGACCACTCATCGGAGACAAATTGATGACACGGGTAGCCTTCAAAACCCGCGACCATGATGGGTACACCCTCAATATTTTCAATGATGAACGACTGGACAATGATAATGTTGGTGCTGTGCGTGGTATTCTGCGCTATGAGCCCACTACAAATTTCCGTTTCGACATAACGGCGGATTTCGCTCGTGATAATGACATGTCTGCTACATTTATTGAAAGGGGACCGGCAGGCGCACCTCTTCCGTTTGAGGTTGAAGGTGGTGTTTTACCATCTGGTCGTGCAGTCAATCAGAACAATGACACTTTGTCAGAGACAGAGGTTTTCGGTGTAGCTGCCAAGGTTGTTTGGGACCTCGAGACGATGACATTTTCGTCTCTTAGCGCTTATCGAAAGTCTTCGCAGTTATTTAAGCTTGATGAAGATGGAGGCAATACGAGTCTTTCATGGTTTCCGGGGGAAGAGAATGATGCGAAGCAATTTTCACAGGAACTGACCTTGTCTTCGCCAGGTGAGGGCAAGCTTCAGTGGATTGTAGGTGGGTATTATTTTCATACCACTGTGACGCAGTTTGGGGATGTTTTTGTTCCACTACTACTTAACTATTCGGCTGATGATTACGAGGCGGACGCGTATGCGGCGTTCGGTGAGGTAAGTTATCCGGTCCTCGATCGCCTCACCCTAACCCTTGGTGCCCGTTATTCCTATGAAAAGAAGTCCATTGCCGGAGCACTTATAATCCCAGACTTCAATAGTGTGGATTTTCAGGCGCTGGAGGATGACTGGGGCTCTTTCACTCCTAAAGCTGCATTAACCTATGAGTTTAGCGATACAGTTGTGGCATATGCCACGATTGGTAAGGGCTTCAAGGCTGGAGGGTATAATGGTGGGTTTGGAAAAGCCGCTAACCCGCTCGGGGCCTATGATCCGGAAGAGGTTGTCAATTATGAAATCGGTCTGAAGACCACGTTTTTTAATGGCCGCTTGAGGGCCAACATTGCGCTCTTCCATATGGACTATACGGAAATGCAGGTGTATGCAATCAAGACAAACCAGGCTACCGGGTTATCGCTTACGGCAGTGCAGAATGCTGCTTCCTCCACAATCCGTGGTGTGGAACTGGAACTGCAGGCACAGCCAACGGAGCACCTCTCGTTTGACGTAAATACGTCCTATCTCGATGCCACTTTTGGCGATTGGCCGGATGCCACGAAAAATACGGCACCTGATGAAGCTTTTGATGTCACTGGAAACCGGGTATTGAACACTCCCAAATGGGCGGTCAATCTGGGTGCTACATATACAGTTTCCGTTGGTGACTGGGGTGTGGCAAATTTACATGGTGAGTATGCTTACAAGAGCCGGGTCTTTTTTGATCCCTTTGAAAATCCTTTGTCTTCGCAGAAAGGTGTAGGCTTGGTTAATGCTCGTTTGAGTTTTGAAGATTCTGATGGAAAGTGGACTATTGCTGGCTGGGTCAAGAATCTGACGGACGAGACTGTAGCATCGACCAGAGGTCCTAGCTTAAGTGACGGTGTAGAAAGGATAACCAGCGTTCTCCGTCCTCCACGCACTTATGGCATTACAGTTGGTTACAGGTTCTGATGTTGATTGTTTGGAAAACTGACAGTGATTTAGTCCGCCACCTTTCATGTGGTAAGCTAATTAAAAAGAGTAGTAGAAATAGTCATTACAAACAGCAACTGTAGCGCCTCTACCGGTTACGAAAATCTTAACCAGTAGTCGCTCAGCATGTGAATGCTTGGTACCCCAGTGCTTCGGCGCTGGGGTATATGTTTGAGTGGTAGATTTGTGTCAAAACTATCAATTTTTTTGGCCTATTGTCCTATGGTGCTTGAGGGGAACTTTTAGTAGCCTTTTTCATGGAGGAAAAGGGTTCGTTCATTAAAATAGGGCATTGTAGATCAAGGATATGGGCCAAACCTCTGGGTTGTGCTGGAATGCACAGCACATAATCAAACGCGACAGAGGATAATGAGATGAAAAGGCAGGGACTAGATTTAAGCTTGGGAAAATTGACCAAAAGTATTTTGTGGACCGCAGCCTTAATGGTCGCAGGCTTGTCCGTTCAGGCAGAAGAGACAGCGCTGAAACGGATGTATGATATCCGTGTGCCCATGAGGGATGGTGTCGAGCTATCGACAGATATTGTGATGCCTGCAGCGGAGGGCAAATATCCCATCATTCTGATCCGCACCCCTTATGATAATGCCGCGGTGGGAACGTCGGTGCTCACAGCAGATGGCAAAGGTCTCCTGCAGATGGGTGACTATTTTGCCAAAAATGGCTATGCCTTTGTGGTGCAGGATACCCGAGGCCGGGGAGATTCGGATGGTGAGTTCAACTATCAGTTCCCTGAAGGCGAAGATGGTTATGATACCATTGAATGGCTTGCCGGGCAGCTCTGGGCAGATGGTGGTGTGTGCACCATGGGGGTTTCTTACCTTTCCAAACTACAGTGGCTGGCGGCGCGGGAATTACCGCCTCATCTGAAATGCATGGCCCCAACAGACGCGGGCCTTGGCCCGATGGAGCCAGGTTATGTAGGCGGGGCCTTTAAGGCACGAAGATTAGGCTATTTTGTTGTCATGGGCGGGCGCACCATGCAAAGCGCCAGTGCAGCCGCGCAGGACTGGGATAAAATCTACAGGCACCGTCCGCTGATTGAAGCAGATTCGCTGACCGGTTGGGGCAAGCTCAAACATTATCGCAATTTCCTCAAGCACAACACACTGGATGATTACTGGCTAAAGATGGCCTATTCACCGGAAGATTATAAAAAAGTGAATATTCCTATTCTGCAGGTCACAAACTGGTTCTATGAAGCTCATACCAGTACCCAACTGATGTGGAAGGAGATGCATGAGTATAATGGCACCAATGATGACCACTTCCTGATTGTTGGGCCATGGACCCATATCCAGTCATTCATGGGGGGTGGGCTGAAACTTGGTGAGCTTAGCTTTACGCCTGACTCCATTATCGATACCTGGGAAACTCATCTGCGTTTCTTTGATCGGTATTTGAAGGGCAAGACAGATAAATTTGTTGATCATAAAGTGCAGGTTTACCTCACCGGGGCTAATGAATGGCGCTATTATGACAGCTATCCAGCCCCCGGCACCGAGAGTGTTAAATTCTATATGGGCGGTGAGGGGCCAGCCAACTCCCTTTATGGAGCAGGCACCTTGGGTGGCAAGGCCAAAGGGAAACAGAAGCCTGATCATTTTACGTTCGACCCTAAGCGCCCCATTGTCTATGCGGGCACGGAAAAAGGTGATATTGGCTCAGATCAGCGGCCTTATGAGCGCCGTGATGATATGCTTGTTTATACAAGTGAGGCCCTTGCTGAGCCACTGGAAGTGCTGGGTAATGTGAAGGTGGAGCTGTATGCAGCCTCCAGCGCGAAGGATACGGATTTCACAGCATCGCTTGTGGATGTCTATCCGGATGGCAGGGCTGTTGTGATGGGTACACCGCAGCGGGGCATTATCCGCGCACGGTTCCGGGGTGGCATGGAAAAAGAAGTGCTCCTGACCCCCGGCAAGGCGGAAAAATATACCATCGACCTTGGCCATGTGGGCCATGTGTTCAGGCCTGGCCATAAAATCAGGCTTGATGTCTCCAGTAGCGCTTTCCCGTATTTTACGGTGAATCCCAACACGGGGAACCCTATTGCCACCGATACGGCAGAGCCTATCGTGGCGGAACAGACAGTCTATCATGACAAGAAGCGGCCTTCTGCGTTGATTTTGCCTGTTTTGCCGGGGAAATGAGCCTGTGCACGGTATGTTGCGGATATAATTGGCATCACTATTAAGGCTGCCTGAAACCTTGATGCAGGGCCAGGTGATGCAGCGTTTCCCCTTAGGGTATAATCACAATAATCCGCTTGAAAGGTACCGGGAGGCGGGTCGGCTTTGGGGCCAAACGGTGGAGCCAGGGTCAGGGCAGTGGCATGCAGTGATTGAGGAACTGGTCGCAAGAGGGGTGATGCTTGATCCGACCTTTGCCATTTATGAAGCGCAACGCGATGTTATGCGTGCGCGCAGGCTGGTGTGGTTGGATGAATATGCCCTGCCAAGCCAAATGGAACAGTGGGGAAATAGCTATTTAGCGGATTGGACATCCAGTGACGAAGCAATCTGGCAGGCTTATTTCAACCGTGTCATGCGTTTTGTGCGCGATTATAAAAATGCGGGTGGCCTTGTCACCACAGGTGGTGATGAGGGGGCGAACTATGCTCTTTTTGGTTTTGGTTATGTCCGTGAGCTGGAGCTGCTGCAGGAGGCGGGCTTTACCTCGTTGGAGGCTATCAGGGCAGGTACATTCCATTCAGCCAAGGTTGTTGGGATGCAGGATGATATTGGGAGTGTAGAGATTGGTAAAAAAGCGGATCTGGTTATTGTAAACCGTAACCCCCTTCAGGATTTGAAGGTCTTCTATGGTACATATGGGTTGGCCCGGAAAAATGAAGGGGCAGGCATTCAATATACTATCAAAAATGGTATGGTGTGGGATGCTCAGAAACTCCTGGCCACCATTCGCCATAGTGTTGCCTGGCAGAAAACACAAAGTCAGCATTAGGGAAGATTCCAGCATACTTTCAATGCTCCTATATGGCAGCGTTATTGATATAATTGACATGATTAAAATGTCATAGTCCATATAACTCGCCAAAATATGGCCTCCCATAAGAATAAAGTGTCAAAACTATCAATTTTTTTGTGTCGGAAATATCATGGTGAACCAGACAGGATGTTTGATACTATTTGTTTAGTGGAGATGGGTGACATGCTTTGGAAGAGTAGAGAAAATAATAATGGGCGCACAGAGTGTGCGCCTGATGAAGTGTGCATATAAAAAGCATAAGGACAGCAAGGGTTATGGAACTTAATATAAAAAAGGACGCGGAAGCAGAGGTGAATCCCCTTTCTGCTGTGGGTGTTGCTGATACTCCTGTGGAAGCGGGTGATGACAGGCAGGGCGCAGGGCAGGCTAGTAAGTCGCATGGCGGGCTTTATGCTCGTTATGTGCTCATTGTTTTATTGCTGGTCTATGTGCTCAACATCGTTGACCGGAATATCCTCGCTATTCTTGCAGAGGATATTAAAGCAGACCTGAACATCACTGATGCTAACCTGGGCTTTCTGTTCGGGACGGCCTTTGCTGTCTTTTATGCTACTTTCGGCATTGCTTTTGGCAGGCTGGCGGATGTTTGGAATCGGAAGAAACTCATTGCTGCGGGGCTGACTGTCTGGAGTGTGATGACAGCGCTTTCCGGCCTCATGCGCAGTTTTCTACCGCTGGCAGCCTGTCGTTTTGGTGTAGGCGTAGGGGAAGCCAGTGCAACGCCTGCGGCTTTTTCCCTCTTGTATGATTATTTCTCACCAAAAGTACGCACCACAGTGATCGCGATTTACGATAGCGGCATCTATATTGGTGCGGGGCTGGCGCTATTGGTTGGCGGCTCCGTGATTGGCACCTGGAAAGAAATGTATCCTGATCCCTCTCAGGCCCTGTTTGGGTTAAGGGGGTGGCAGGTTGCTTTCATGGTTGTGGGTTTGCCGGGGCTCCTGATGGCTGTTTGGGCCTCCACGCTCAAGGAGCCTGTACGCGGCCAGAATGATGGTATTGCTGACACAAAACATCCCCATCCGTTCCGTGAGGCTTTTGCGGTCATTGCCAGCATGGTGCCCGTGTTTAACCTGTGGGCGCTGGTGCAAACAGGTGGTGGCAAGAAGGCAGTTCTGACCAACATTGCTATGGCGCTTGCTGTGATTATTGGGGCCAGTGTCTTGACCGCGCTCACCGGCAGTGTAGCCCAGTGGGTGGCGCTGGGGATTGGTGTTTATGCTGTGGTTTCCTGGGCACAGGGGCTGG
This sequence comes from Kordiimonas sp., assembly GCA_050289785.1. GTDB lineage: Bacteria > Pseudomonadota > Alphaproteobacteria > Sphingomonadales > Kordiimonadaceae > Kordiimonas. The sequence continues at coordinate 6,642 of JBNKGK010000055.1, read as the reverse complement.
CAGTGCGTGACCCTGTGATCTTCGGGCTCATCTTCCGCTGCAAGACAATTCTGTTCCTGGCAGTTGGTGGGGCGGCCCCTATTTTCGCGGCGGCAGGCATTGGCTTCTGGAGCGTGCCTTTCTTCCAGCGTTTTCACGATGTAACTGCAGCGGAAGTGGGTTCTGTGTTGGGGACCGGTAATTTGATCCTTGGTTTTTCCGGTGTGATCATTGGTGGCCTGATTGCTGACAAGCTGCGTCAGTTCACGAGTGCCGGGAAGCTTTATGTCATTGCTGCGAGCCTGGCTATCGGTATTTGCACAGGTATTGGTTTCCTGACAGCGGGCACACTGACAACATCTTATGGGTTTGCGCTGGTGGGTATTCTGTTTGGTGCCATGGGCGTGCCTGCGGGCGCTTCTGTGATGAATGATCTGATGTTGCCTCGCGGCCGGGCCACGGTGGGTTCATTGTTTCTCATGGTGAAAACGGTGATCGGTACGGCACTGGGCCCCTATGTGATTGGCAAGCTGAGCGACACATTTACTTCAGGCGGTCTCGCGGACGGCGAAGCGCTCAGGCAGGCCATGCTGTGGAGCTTGCTGATGTCGTTTGCGGGCTTCCTGATGGTGTTGCAGGCCATCCGCCATATCAAAAAAGATGAAGACAGCCTCATTGAGCGGGCGCGTGCCCTCGGTGAGCCGATTTAGCAAAGTTTATTCAAGGATTTTCATGGGGGATCACTCCCATGAAAGAGGACAAGAGAAGAGGTATAACCATGTCTGAAGACTATAAGGGACCCTTATCGGGTGTGAATGTTGTTGATTTTGGTCATTATTACGCCGGGCCGTTGGCGGCCATGCTGATGGCAGACCAGGGAGCGAATGTGGTTCACATCGTTCGCCCCGGCAAAAGAGAGCTGCCCCCTCAACAGTATCGCCTGTTTAACCGCAACAAAAAGCTTCTGGAACTGGACCTGAAAACAGAAGAGGGCAAAGCACAGGCCCAGAAGTTGATCGCGAACGCAGACGTGGTGATTGAAAACTTCCGCCCCGGCGTGATGAAGCGCCTTGGCCTCGATTACGCTAGCCTGAAAGCAGATAACCCAGGCCTTGTTTATCTTTCCTTGCCGGGTTTTGCCTCCACGGATAAAGAGCGTGCGCACCTGCAGGCATGGGAAGGGGTTATCTCCTCTGCCGCCGGCCTGCACACAGAGCTGAGCCTGTATCGCTCCCTCCTGAACTTCCCGCCTGTTTACACAGCGAACCCTGTTTGTTCCATGTATGGTGCCATGCACGGTATTACCGCGGTGATGGCAGCGTTGGTCGCCCGGGAAGATCATGGGCACGGCACCACAATCGAAGTGCCCCTTGCCACCTGTGGCCTGATGGCTTTCTCGCGCAAGTTCTTCGATTTCGAGGTTCACAAGGCCGATCTGCCAGAATCGTTCAAAGAAGTGGTTTATAAAAAACCTGCGCCGGAAGCGGATTGGAAAGCAGATCTGGATGCCCAGCTGCGCAAAGCTGCGGCGAAAACCACGCACGTGGCTTACACCTTCTTCCCCTGTTCAGATGGCCGGGGTCTGGTGATTGTGCCCGGCGGTAAATGGTTGGCCAGTATTGGCCGTCTTCTGGGTGTTTCCGAAAAGCTGCAGCAATCCGGCCTCTTCCCTGCCGGTGGTTACACGCTGGGTGTGGACAATAATATTGATACAATGGCTAACACCAGCATCGAGACAGTTGAAGAAGAGCTGAGCCCAGAGCGCCGCGAATACCGCAAGCGTTTCTTTGATCTGGTGGCAGAAGGCATCAGTAAGCTGCCGGGGGATAAGTGTGAAAAACTGCTGCGGGAAGCAGGTGTCCCTTGCGCCCTGCTGCGCAGCCGTGATGAATGGCTGAAGATGGAACCGCTTCTGAAGTCTGGCGTGCTGGTTGGCATGGATGATGGCAACACCAAATTAACCGTGCCTGGCCGTTTGTCAGATATTGATGGCCCCGGTGGTGTGCTGATGGATACAACACCATCAGAAGCACAACAGGTTTCGCTCGCTGAGGCCGAGGCCCTGTTTGCAAACCGTGCTCCTGTTCCTGCACCAAAAGGTGAAAACCCGAAACAGAAAAAGGGTGACCTGCTGAAAGGTGTGAAGGTGCTTGATCTGGCCAACATTCTGGCTGGTCCTATCGGTGGGCACATTCTTGCGGAATATGGTGCCAATGTGATCAAGGCAGATTGCTGGGCTTATGGGCCGGGCCTTATTCAAATGATTATCGAGCTGAACCAGGGTAAACGCACCATTCTTAATGATGTGAAAACAGCCCCTGGCCGCAAGGTGTTTGATGATCTTATTCGCTGGGCTGATATTGTCACCCACAATATTCTGGATGATACCGGCCTGCGCATGGGCACCACACCCAAGCAAATTCAGGAAATTAACCCCAACATCATCAGCAGCCAGATTTCCTGTTATGGTGGCACACACCGGGGGTATTGGGAAAACCAGACAGGTTTTGACCATACAGTGTCGGCTTCCTCTGGCCTGATGGCCCGTTATGGCGGCGGGATGGATTTCCCACAGTTCCATGGCAGGGTGGCCAGTGGTGACGTGCCGGGTGGTGCTGCCATGGCTTTCACAGCCCTGATCGGCATCTATCAGAAAAAGAAAAACGGTTATGCAGGCGAGGCTCGCACCTCTTTGGCCCGGTCTAACTCCTATACACAGTTCCCATGGATGATCTCTGAAGATGGCAACAGTGAATGGAATGAGCCATATGGCCAGCTTACACTGGGTATTAACGCTGTGCAGCGCCTGTATGAGTGTGCAGACCGCTGGATTTATGTGGGGACAACAGAAGATAAAGCGGCTGATCTTGCCAAAGCTGTTACAGGTGCCTCTGAGCTGGATGAAAAGGCGCTTGAAGCCGCTTTCCTCACCCGCACAGCGGAGGAATGGACCAAAATTCTGTGGGATGCGGACATTAGCTCTCATGTCACCAACACAGTGAAAGACATCAAAGCCGGTGTTCACATCCGCAATGTGGATAATAACCGCAGTGATGAAGTGGCGGAAGGCACGTTTGAAATTCTCCGCTGGACAGATCACCCCTGCGGTCGTCCCATTGAGCAGATCGCGTCTGACCAGGTGCGCGTGGGTGAAGACAAGAGCTGGTTGCGGGCAACGCCTGCTGCTCGCCTTGGCTCTCATACGGAGGAAATTCTGCAGGAGCTTGGTTACAGCGATGAGGAGATTGCCGAGTATCTGCGCATTGGTGCCTGCTTCAATTATTATCTGCCGCTAGGCGACAAGAAGTCTTTCTTCGTACCGGGTGATTGGAAAGAAAACGAAGCTCGGCACGCAGCGGAATAAAGGGGCTATGCCTTTTATTTGCGGTCCTTCTTCGTCACTCGCCGACTTTGATCGGCGAGTCCAGAAATTGGCGGAACATATTGATGGATGCGCCGGTCAAGCCGTCGCATGACGAGGAGGGGTATCAGAAATTGTTGGCAAAGCCTGAAAGGGCTTTGTCAGCCTTTGTGGTTTATAAAGAGGTGGGGATGCCTCCAGTTAGAAAATTGGGAAGTGTAAGAATGAACAAGGTGTCAGATAGCGGGGCAGAAAAAATGTCAGTTTATACCAATTTTTGTAAGGCACTCGGCGTGCTCATCATGCTGGTTTTTGCGGTGCCTGCAGCCCAGGCTCAGGTGGAATTATGCGGTGGTGTTTGTGATGACCTAAAAGGAGATGAAGGGCCAGCAACTCTTGTGAAAGACAGCCTGAAAACAGACCTTGTGCCTGTTGCGGTGAATTATGCTGTTATCCTGCCACCCGGTTACAAGAAAACCGATCGCCTACCCCTGCTCATGAACCTGCACGGCGGCAGCGGTACGCGGGATTATGTAATCGGTCTGAAGCCCATGTATGAGAAGCTGTGGGCAGAGGGGGCTCTGCCTCCGATGGTGGTTGTTGGTTTCACAGGTGGTTCTAACCAGAAAAAGGGCCAGTCTTTTTATATTAATTTCAAGGATGGTAGCGAGCACTGGGAAGATTTTGTCTTTGCGCTTAGAAAGCATATTCAGGACAAATTTAACACCCGCCCGGAGGCCGCCTATAACTATCTCACAGGTATCTCCATGGGCGGCATTGGCACCTACCGTATTGGATTGGCCCACCCTGAAAAGTTTGGCCTGATTGCCGGGATGGAAGCCGGTATTGACCCGGTGTTTGAGTTTAAAGACCTGCAGCCGCGCAATTATGCCCGCTGGCACCACACACGCACTTTCACAGAAGCCGAGCATGCCCGCATGTGGGGCTGGCCTGTGGACGGCGAGTTCTACAAAACCATCAATATCGTTAATGTGGCGCGGGATAATGCCAAAGCCATTCGCGAAAGCGGCCTGCAGATCATGGTTGAAGTGGGGGATCGTGATTTCCTGAACTTTCAGGATGGGGCTGAGTTGCTACACCGCATTTTCTGGGAGAACTGCATAGACCATGAATATCGTCTTGTACGCGGGGCTGACCATATGGGCGAAGGTGTGTTACCGCGTATTGAGGATGTTCACCGCTGGATTGGCCGCACCGCCAGACAAGTGATGGCCCGTCATCAGTTTGCCACCGGTGAAGTATCGGAGCGTCCAGACGTGATTGTGGATGAGGGCCTGGAGAAAATCAGGGCAAATCTGAAAGGCAATATTGGCCTTTATGCGGACAAGCCCTTCGGCGGGCCATTCCGCGGCAAATGTGGCGCTGAGTGATAGCGGACAGGGAAGTCGGGCCCTTTGGGCCTGGCTTCCGCAGGCAACTGGTTAGTGAGAGTGTCATGATAAAAAGAAGCATCACCTATGTTAGCTTTATAGTGTCGTTTGTGTTTACGTCAGTAACCACAGCGGCCGACACCTATTCTCCTTATGTTGGTGTGTCACATCCGGGAAATGTCTATTTCGGGGATACACATCTTCATACACGCTTGTCGATGGATGCTTACAATCTGGGTAATCTGACTTTAGGCCCGGAGGAGGCTTATCGCTTTGCTCGAGGAGACGAGCTGATAGCGCATAATGGGCAGCCTGTGCGGCTTCATAAGCCTCTCGATTTTCTGGTGGTGGCTGATCATGCAGAGAATATGGGCGTTATGCTCGGGTTTGCGGAGAAAGACCCTCTGTTAGTGAAAACAGAAAAGGAGCGACGCTGGGGAGAAGAACTTAAGCTGATCAATGAAGCCAGAAAAACGGATAAGGAAAAAGCCCGAGCGCTTTATGCCAAGATGAAGAAGGAATTTTTCACGGCCGGTGCCATTGGGGATGAGGCGTTTAACAGATCTGTCTGGCAGAGAGTAACGGCCTATGCAGACCAGTATAATCAGCCAGGCCAGTTCACGGCCCTCATTGGATATGAATGGAGTGCAAAGGCGGCAAAAGCTTTTGGCCCCCACCGGGTGATCATCTTTAAAGATAACGCCGATAAAGCCAGACAGATCGTTCCTTTCTCGGCACTGGATAGCGATGATCCAGCTGATCTGTGGTCTTTTCTGGATCAGTATGAAAAACTCACGGGTGGCCAGGTGCTTGCTATTGCGCACAATGGGAACCTGACCAACGGTATTATGTTTAGCCCCTTGGACTATAAAGGCAAGGCTTTGACCAAAGGTTATGCCAAGCTGCGCCAGCGCTGGGAACCACTCTATGAAATTACCCAGATTAAGGGAGATAGTGAAACGCATCCTGTTTTATCTCCTTTGGATGAGTTTGCTGACTATGAAAGAATTACGCTGGCGGATTATGTTGCCGCACCAGAGAGTTCGTCAGATCGTTACAGGCGTTATGAATATGTGAGGTCTGCCCTTCAGTTGGGGCTTCAACATAAAGCCCAGCTGGGTGTTGATCCCTTCAAATTTGGTGTTATCGGCAGTACAGACGCGCACACATCTTTTGCTGCGATTGATGAGCGTAATTATTGGGGCGGTAAAACACTGGATGAAGCAAATGCGGCTCGATTAGCGAGTACCAATAGCTATGGGGCCTCAACATGGCTCACGAATGCCGCGGGTTATGCAGCAGTGTGGGCGGAAGAGAATACGCGGGAAAGCCTGTTTGCAGCGATGAAGCGGCGGGAGACCTATGCGACCACCGGGCCGCGCATGACAGTGCGCTTCTTTGGTGGCTGGGGGTATGAGGCCAATGATGCGTTCAAACCTGATCTGGCCAAGATAGGATACTCTGGCGGTGTGCCGATGGGCGGTGATCTGACGAGTGCACCAAAAGGTAAAGCGCCAAACTTCCTGATCCGTGCGGTGAAGGACGCGGACGGGGCTAATCTGGACCGCGTTCAGGTGATCAAGGGTTGGCGTACTGCTGACGGCAAGCTGCATGAAAAAGTCTATAATGTGGTTCTGTCTGATGGCCGAAAGGATAAAGGCCACAAAACCAAGCCTGTTGGTAGCACGGTAAATGTGAAAGACGCTTCCTACACCAACACCATTGGTGATGCCGAGCTTGCCACCGTGTGGACTGACCCTGATTTCAAAGCAGATGAACTGGCTTTCTATTATGTACGGGTGATTGAAATCCCCACCCCTCGTTGGACGGCTTATGACGCCAAATATTTTAAGCTTAAAGACATTCCAGACGAGGTGCCCATGGTGACACAGGAACGGGCCTACACGTCTC
>JBNKGK010000054.1:0-13464 GCA_050289785.1 Kordiimonas sp. | reverse complement strand
CTTATTATCGTGTAAGAAGGCCAGCTTACCTGAGCACATACCCAAAAGCGGGAAAGGCCTCTGGTGCCGGGTCCACAACCTTTAACTCTTTTGAGTTAATTTCAAGAACAGCCAGCGCCCGTTCGCTTGTGCCGCCCTCAAGAAAGCGAAACAAACCATCCACACCGCTGAAACCACCGGAATTTGTGAGGCGCTCCCGCGAGAAAACAGGTAAACCTTCCTCCTCATCCATGCTACGCACCAAAAAGGCAACCAGACCAAAAGCATCATAAGCGAGCGAAGCAATGCGTGGTGGCTCCATGCCATAAACTTCGTTAAACCGGACCATAAATTGATTGGGCCCATCTGGTGGTGGGGCCGCAAACCAAGCACCCTGCAGGGGTGGCTCCCTCAACAAAGATGGATCATTCCACAGCCCTGTGCCCATGAGTTTCACTTTATTTGGGTCAATTTCATAGTAGGGCAAAAGCGGGGCTACCGTGCGCAACAACGCCCCCCCCTCAGGCATCAAAACTGCCTCATAGGGCACGCCTTCCAGAACCTCTGATTTCTCCAGTTCATCAGCAACTTCATCTGTAGCGTCATCACCAAGAGAACGCAGATAATTCACCTCACGCTTTAAGGCCCGTCGCCTTGCATCATAGTTCGCGAGGCGCTTGATAGGCTGGGCGACAGAATCCGGGTCAGGTGGATAGGATTCCAGCGCCATAATATGCGCTCCAACATCTGATACCGTATCACCAAAAGCTGCCCGCACCCTGTTGCCATATACACCCTCGGGCAAAAGGCCTGCAAACCGTTCTATACCTTGCTCTACGGCATATTGCACAACACGCCTGACCTCTTCTTCCGGCATGAATCCAAGGATATAGCGCCCCGGTGCAGCTACCTGACTATCACTTGAAAAACCGATAAGCGGGATACCAACAGGCGCGAGAACATCCCCCGCCGCCACAACATTTTCTGCCAGAAGTGGCCCAAGAACGATAGAAGCACCCTCTACCACAGCCTGCTGAGCCGCCAAACTAGCATCGGCTGCATTTGCTTTTGTATCAAAAGGAAGCAGCTCAAGCCGCGGATCATAAGCATCAAACAGTGCCATCGTCGCCGCTTTCAACAGCGCATTGCCTGTTTCTCCCTCAGGGCCAGAAAGGGGCAACAAAATTGCCACCTTTATCTTCTTTTCCTCTGCTTCTAGCCGCTTTTCTGGGGCGACAGCTTCCGGCTGAGACACTGGTGCCACAACAGGCGCGCTCACCTGTTTGGCTGGCGGCGGTGTCTCGGGCCCACAGGCATAAAGCGTGCAGGCAACCAGAAAAAACGCTGCTTTTTTCAATGTTATGCGGAAGATGCTTGCCACCTTAACCATCCTTCGTGTTTTCTTTGCTCATCTTAGTGCTGTTTCGCCGGACAAAGCAGACCCTATCTGCTATTGGTTTGGCTGTAAATTATTAGGGCCATAACCTATTAATTTAAATTGTTCAGCAGGCAAGATTTTAACGCTGGAACAGGAGGGAACTCGCAGCAATACTGATAGTATTTCAAGAGTTTCCGACGTATTCTAGGGCTAAAATATTCCTGCACTTCGGATCATTATAGGAAGGCAAAATTGCTGCGTAAAAAAGCCTCAAGAAGGGCACCACTCTTAATTTCGTCTTTTCACTTGCTCTTTTGCCTTCCTATAATGACTGAACAAAATTAATTAACGGGTTATGACCCTATAGTATCAACATAAATGATAAAAGTGACCGTAATCGGGCCAAAGCATAAATGACAGAACAAAAAATAATTCCGGGCCTGTATGTAGTGGCCACCCCTATTGGCAACCTCGCTGACCTGAGCGCAAGGGCCAAGCATATTCTTAAAGGTGTGGATATCATCGCCTGTGAAGACACACGAGTGACCGGCAAATTATTGCTGGCAAACCTGATCAAAAAACCTTTACAGCTTTATCATGAGCATAATGCCCCAGCTCAGCGGCCAAAGCTCTTAGCCAAAATAGCAGAGGGGCAAAGCATTGCACTGGTTTCTGATGCGGGTACACCCCTTATTTCTGACCCCGGTTATAAATTGGTGGCAGAAGCACAAGAAGCCGGGCTTTATGTTACCGGCATACCGGGGCCGTGTGCGGCGATCACCGCCCTTTCTGTGGCAGGGTTGCCCACTGACCGCTTCACCTTCATTGGGTTTCCCCCTGTGAAAACAAAAGCCCGGCAGGATTGGTTCGCTGCCGAACGGGACAATAGCGCAAGCCTTGTTTTTTATGAAAGCGCCAAACGGATAGAGGGGTGTCTCACCGATGCTGCAACAGCTCTTGGCCCTCGGCCTGCTGCCGTCTGCCGCGAGCTCACTAAAAAATTTGAAGAAGTGAGAAAAGGCACACTTGAAGAACTAGCCCTGCATTACCGCGACGCCGGTGCGCCAAAGGGAGAAATCGTTGTGGTTATCGCCGCTGACCACAACAAAAAGTCATCTGAGACGAATTCTTTGGATACACAGAAAATACTGGAAACCGCCCTGAAACATATGAGTGTGAAATCAGCCTCCGCTTTTGTGGCGGAATTAACAGGCGCCCGGAAAAAAGATATTTACCAACAGGCCCTGGCATTAAGCGGGAAAACAGGCTGAATGGTGAGAGATAGGAAGAAGGCTGAGCGCAGAGGCAAAAGGGCCGAAGCCATTGCCCGGCTTTTGCTCAGACTGAAAGGGTACCGCATTCTGGCCCACCGTTTTAAATCACCCGCAGGAGAAATTGACCTGATTGCAAAGCGCGGCCACCACGTTGCTGTTGTGGAAGTGAAGGCCCGAAAAAATATAACGGAAGCCGTGGAGTCCATTAGTTATAAACAGCGAAAACGCATTGAACGCGCCGCTGCTGATTGGCTCTCCCGCCAGAAAAAACAGAATATATCACTAAGGTTTGATGTAATCGCCATTGCCCCAGGCCATTTTCCGCACCATATGATAGACGCATGGCGTCCCGAACGCTAAAACACGCCAAACCGACAAACAAAGATAAGGATAAGCCATGTCAGCAACGGGCCTGAAAGTCGCGGTTCAAATGGACCCAATGCATTCTGTTAACATAGACGGCGACAGCACCTTCGCCTTAACAGAGGAAGCACAGGCCAGAGGTCACCAGCTTTGGCATTATCTAGTGGATGACCTAACCTACCGGGAAGGAAAGGTCACAGCCCTCGCCCACCGTATGATTGTGCGGCGTGAAAAAGGTAATCATTACAGCTTTGGTGACCCAGAAACCATTGATCTGGCCGATATGGATGTGGTGCTGATGCGGCAAGACCCACCCTTTGATATGGCTTATATCACCGCCACGCACCTGCTGGACCTAATTCACCCGAAAACACTTGTGGTGAATAACCCAGCGGAAGTGCGCAACGCACCCGAAAAGCTGTTTGTCACCCGGTTTCAGGATTTGATGCCGCCAACCCTGATTACCCGCAGGCTGGAAGATATCAAAGAGTTCCGCGCCGATTATGACGAGATCATCATCAAGCCACTGTACGGTAATGGCGGGGCTGGCATTTTCCATTTGCGCAAGAATGATTCCAATCTTGGAAGCCTGCTTGAATTGTTTACAGAGCAAAGCAGAGAGCCCGTTATGGTTCAGCAATTTCTGCCCGCTGTGGTGAACGGTGATAAGCGGATCATTCTGGTGGACGGCGAAGTGGCTGGGGCCGTGAACCGTGTGCCAGCAAAAGGGGAAGTTCGTTCCAACCTCGTTGTAGGGGGACGGGCTGAAAAATCCATCCTGACCGACAGAGAGTGGGAAATTTGCGAGCGGCTAAAACCGGAACTGAAGGCCCGCGGCCTTATTTTCGTGGGCATTGACGTGATTGATGGTTATCTGACCGAGATTAACGTCACCTCACCCACGGGCATCATGGCCATCAACAAGTTTGATAATGTGAATATCAGCGCGATGATATGGGATGCCATAGAAGCGAAAGTTTCCTAATCCTTTGAAATTATAACATTTCCAATTAATTAATGCCTCATTCGTCACTCGCCGACCTGATCCACTGGTGTCCGGTTAAAAACATATGAGACTTCTGCGAAGCTATAGACTCTCTATGATTAAGGCTGACATTTGTGTGGGGAGACTGGGCTCTTGTCGCTTTTCCTATCGAAATTGCCCCCCCCTCGTCATTACCCGGCTCCGACCGGGTAATTCATTGGCGTTTCCTCTGAACAACTGCTTGAAATAGCTCGCGTTCAATGGACCAGCCGGTCAAGCGTCGGGTGGACGATCTACACTATGATCATCTGTTGAATCTCAACTGAAATACATCATTTCCAAGGTTTCAGGTTTAACCGGACAGTAGTTGACCTGATCGGCGAGCCCATAAAACGCTAACAAATGCTGTGGATACGCCGGTTAAGACGTCACATGACGAGCGAAAAAATTGTTAAGTGGTAATACTATAAAGGATTCATGCTTAAAAACCGCACACACCAAGTTTACTGCACAAGTCATCAAGTTCTTCCAGCGTAGCATAGCTAATAATCACTTTGCCGCTTTCCCCTTCATGATCGATGCTAACCTTCAAGCCTGTTGCTGCTGAAAGGTCTTTCTCAAGCGCAACCGTATCCGCATCCTTGCCTTTGCTGCTGGCACTGCCACCGGGGCGCGGCTGGCGGCGCTGTTTGCCTTTGCTTTCCCCCATCAAGGCTTCTGTCTGGCGAACACTAAGGCCTTCGTCCACAATACGTTTGGCAAGAGACAGAGCATCTTCCGCGCCGATAAGTGTGCGCGCGTGGCCCATGGAAATCAGGCCATCATCCACCATTTTCTGCACGGGCTCAGGCAATGTGAGAAGACGCAGCAGGTTTGTGATATGGCTGCGGCTTTTGCTGACCAGTTCAGCCACTGCCTCCTGTGTATGGCTAAATTCATCAATCAGCTTTTTATAGGCGGCAGCCTCTTCAATGGCAGAAAGATCTTCCCGCTGGATATTTTCAATAATCGCAATTTCCAGCACTTCGCCATCTGTCAGCTCCTGCACGACAACCGGCACTTCATGAATACCAGCCTTCTGTGCGGCACGCCAACGGCGCTCACCTGCCACAATCTGATATTCATTAATGCCAATTTCCCGCACCAGAATAGGCTGCAAAACGCCTTTTTCCTTAATGGATGCCGCCAGATCTTCAAGTGCTGCTTCATCAAAATGATGCCGTGGCTGGGCCGCATTACGCACGAGAAATTCAATGGGAAGACGGCGACGACCTGAGGCTGTTGCAGCGGCCCCACCTGTGGAAACATCCGCGTCAATCACTGGTCTATCATCCCCGAGGAGAGCCGACAGGCCTCTACCCAAACCTTTCCGTGCTGTTTTTGTCATAAGAAAATAGCCTATCTTATTGTTTTTATTTAACTTTTTAAATTTTATCGCGTTTATGTGCCTGTTCAGGCTGCCTTTTTATCCCGACCAAGAAGTTCACGTGCCAGTTTTATATAAGCTTGGCTGCCTGTGCAACGGTGATCATATAAAAGAGCGGGTTTACCATGGCTCGGCGCCTCTGAAACACGCACATTGCGGGGAATAACCGTTCTGTAAACCTTGTCACCCAGATATTCCCGCACATCATGAGCTACCTGATCTGAAAGGTTATTTCTTTTATCAAACATGGTAAGCACCACGCCATTGATGGCAAGGCGCGGATTCAGGCTGCCCCTGACCTGCTCTATAGTTCTAAGAAGCAAACTTAAACCTTCTAGGGCAAAAAACTCACATTGCAGGGGCACCAAAACCGAATCAGCCGCCACCAGCGCATTGATGGTGAGAAGAGACAAGGAAGGCGGACAGTCAATAAGCACATAATCATAATCCAGCCGTGCCAAGGCTTTCTCAAGCGCATATTGCAGGCGGAAATTACGGTGTGGCAGGTCTGCCAGTTCAAGATCAGCACCGGAAAGGTCAACAGTCGACGGGATAACAAAAAGGCCCGGCACCTCTGTTTCATTCACCGCATCTTCAAGCGGTGTTGCGCCCAAAACAAGGTCATAAGAGGTGATTTCGCGGCTTTTGCGGTCGATGCCCAGGCCAGTGCTGGCATTCCCTTGAGGATCCAGATCAATCACCAGAACCTTCTTTTTAACAGCAGCCATGGCTGTAGCGAGGTTGATTGCTGTTGTGGTTTTGCCCACACCGCCCTTCTGGTTTGCGACAGCAATAATATGTGTGCCAGAGCCGTGCTGCATGCTGCTACTCCCGTATCGGTGAGAACGGCCTAAACCGCCCTGTTTTCAAAAGGTTAGATAGCCTTTATCGCGGAAAGCCTTAAAATCGTTCCACCGGGGTCAGACAGGCTCCCAAAACATTCGATTTGCATCTTCCAACAGCTTTGAGCTTCGGTCAATTCCTCATCCACACCTTCCCCCTTCAAAAGCCACATTTCTGTCTGTGGCTGCAAAAAAGGCGCAGACCAGTTGATCAATTGTATCACTCTGGCACAGGCGCGGGAGGTGATGAAGTCCACAGGAAATGGTTCCTGCTCTTCAATACGCACATTATGGATGGTTGCAGGCGATAATGTTTCACGTGAAACCTGATTCATGAAGATACATTTGCGGCCATTTGATTCGACCATATGCGCATGGCCAAGCCCCATGGCAGAAAGAACAAGGCCAGGAAACCCGGCACCAGAGCCAATATCAAGAAAGGTAAGAGGCCTGTCGCCGTAAGCTTTTTGAAGAAGCGGATAAAGCTGGGCAGAATCGAGAAAGTGCCGCTGCCATCTGTCTTCTACAGTAGAATTGGCGACCAGGTTCTTAGCCTTTTGCCATTTTGCCAGAAGATCAGAATAGATTGTTAACTTATCCAGTGTTTCACGTGAAACACTGATGTCCTTAGCAAATTCCTCAGCGCCATATATACTCATAAATCAGAACTCGAAAAGCGCCTTTAAGCTGCGCGACGTTTTTTGATATAGCCCAGAAGCAGGGTCAAAGCAGCAGGTGTGACCCCCGCAATCCGTGCGGCGGCGCCAAGTGTGGATGGCCGTGCCGCGCGGAACTTTTCCTTCATTTCATTGGAAAGGCCCTTCACCTCATTAAAATCCAGAGTATCTGGTATCATGAGAGCTTCATCTTTCCGGAAGGCTGCGATGTCTTGATTCTGCCGCTCAAGATAGGTTTGATACATAGCATCTATTTCAAGCTGGCGAGCGATATCTGGTGCAATAGCAGAAAGCTCGTCCGGCCAAATCTGTCTCAGGCTTTCAAAATCAATGGTGTTGAACGAAAGCAAGGCCTCGGCAGAGCGACGTACACCATCTTGATTGATGCGAAGACCATGTTTGGCTGCTTCATTAGGCGTGAGATTGAGAGAGCGTAAAATATCTCGCCCGGCATCCAGTGCTGCTTTTTTATACGTGAAAGCATCAAGACGTTCTGCCCTGACCAAGCCAATAGCTATGCCTCTTTCCGTCAGCCTCTGATCTGCATTATCGGCACGCAGCAGAAGTCGGTATTCAGCGCGGCTGGTAAACATGCGATATGGTTCCCGCGTGCCCTGTGTCACAAGGTCATCAATCATCACGCCAATATAGGCTTCTGCCCTATCCAGAATAAACGGTGTTTCACTGCCAGTGGATAAAAGCGCGGCGTTCACGCCAGCCATCAGCCCCTGAGCGGCAGCCTCTTCATACCCTGTCGTGCCATTGATCTGACCCGCGAGATAAAGCCCTTCCGCTCGGCGCGTTTCCAGCGTTGGTTTCAGTTCACGTGGATCAACAAAATCATATTCAATGGCATATCCAGGCTTGATAATACGAACATTCTCAAGCCCCGGAATGGAATGGATCAACGCTTCCTGCACCTCTTCTGGCAGGCTGGTTGAAATGCCGTTCGGGTACACTGTGTCATCATCCAGACCCTCAGGCTCAAGGAAAATCTGATGATCTGTTTTATCAGCAAAGCGAACAATCTTATCTTCAATTGATGGGCAATAGCGCGGGCCTTTGCTCTCAATTTGGCCGGAATACATCGGCGCACGATGCAGATTTTCACGGATGATTTCATGCGTACGTTCAGTGGTGCGCGTCATATAACAGCTGATTTGTGGCACCGTGATTTCACGTGAAAGAAAGGAAAAGGGCACCGGTGGTGTATCGCCGGGCTGTTCTTCACACACAGACCAATCAATGGTTTTACCGTCCAGCCGCGCGGGTGTGCCCGTTTTCAGGCGGCCAAGTTCAAAGCCCAAAGACATGAGTGTATCGGAAAGACCAAGAGCCGGGGCTTCCCCCACCCTGCCTGCCGGAATTTTCTTTTCACCGATATGGATAAGGCCGCGCAAAAAAGTGCCTGTTGTGAGGATAACCGCTGCAGCGCCAATCTTTGTGCCGTCCGCTGTGATCACCCCCTTGATTATTGGTTTGTCGCCCTCTTGGTCAACAATCAAATCCTCAACCGCTGCGCCAAGGATGGTCAGGTTAGGGTAATCCGATAACAAAGCCTGCATGGCTTCCCGGTATAATTTCCGGTCTGACTGGCAACGCGGCCCCTGCACTGCCGGACCTTTACGTTGATTAAGAAGACGAAACTGAATACCAGAGGCGTCAGCAACGCGGCCCATCACGCCGTCAAGTGCATCAATCTCGCGTACCAGATGCCCTTTGCCGAGCCCGCCAATCGCAGGGTTGCAGGACATCTGACCAATCGTTTCTGGTTTATGCGTTACAAGAAGAGTGGCTGCACCCATACGCGCAGAAGCCGCCGCCGCTTCACAGCCAGCGTGGCCACCCCCGATAACAATGACATCATATGTCTGCATATGTCTTCTGCTTTGCCAAACAATAGTTGGGGCAGAGCTATAATCTTATTGGTGCCTTAAGTCAAAGCTATGATGTACGGGTGAAAAATGGGGAATGTTTCACGTGAAACATCACGCTTTTACTTACCAATGCAGAAATCTGAAAAGACCACATCAAGCATATCTTCCACACCCACACGGCCCGTAATGCGGCCGAGAGAGCGCGCTGCCATGCGCACATCCTCTGCCGCTAAAACGGCATCAATACCGGCATTACCTTCAAAGCGGTTCAGATGGTCAATCACCTCTTCCAATGCGCGCCGATGCCTTACCCGTGTAAGTGATGGCATTTCCCTTGGTGCCATGACCTCCTGCACATGATTGGAAAGCGTTTCAAAAAGTTCATCCAGACCATGCTGCTCTTTCGCGGAAACGGAAACACAGCCTAAAATGCCATCTGGTTTATCATCATGTTTCACGTGAAACATCGGCACCCTGTCTGCCTGAGTGATCACCAATATGGCTTTTTCATCCAGCCAAGGTTTCATGCTCTCTGGCACCGCAGGCCATTCATCAGCGCGGATGAGAACAAGGCGAAGGTCTGCCTCCTCCGCTTTGGCCAATGCCCGCCGTATGCCCTCTTTCTCAATCTCACCTTCGCTTACCCGCACGCCCGCCGTATCAATTAGCCGCACAGGAAAACCGGCAAGATCGAGCTGCACCTCTATCACATCCCTTGTGGTGCCCGCTTCGTCAGAAACAATCGCAACATCAGACCGGGCAAGCGCATTCAGAAGTGTGGATTTCCCCGCATTCGGCTCGCCCATAATGACGATGCGAAAGCCTTCCCTCAAGGCTTCACCACGCCGCCCATCCACAAGATGTTGTGATATATCAGATTTTAATAACAAAATATTCGGCAATACAGCACCAGCCACGCCTTCTGGCAAATCCTCATCCGGGAAATCAATATCTGCCTCCAGATGCGCCAGATGGGCAATCAAGCGGGACCGCCACTCTTCATAAAGCTGCTTTAGGGCCCCATCCATTTGGCTGAGAGCCTGCTCCCGCTGCGCTGCCGTTTGCGCATGGATAAGGTCATTCAACCCTTCCGCCTCGGTGAGGTCCAGCTTTTCATGCTCAAAGGCCCGGCGGGAAAATTCCCCCGGTTCAGCAGGGCGCAAACCTTCGATGTCTGATAAAGCTTCCAAAACACCTGTAAGAACGGCACGCCCGCCGTGCAAGTGCAGCTCCACCACATCCTCTCCCGTGAAACTGGCAGGGCCTTCAAAGGTCAGAACAAGGGCCTGATCGAGCCTGGCTCTGGTTGCCGGGTCAACAAGCAAGCGCAGGCTGGCCACCCGTGGCAGCGGCAGCTCTTTTTTGCTCAGTGCCCTAAGGGCCGCAAAAGCCTGAGGGCCACTTAGGCGCACCACAGCAACACCCGCCACACCGGCCCCGCTTGACAAAGCAAAAATAGTATCCCGCTCGCTCAGTTTTTTATCCTTTAAAAACGCTAAACCGTCTGTTTCTTCTTGCACCAAACCTTCTGACACAATAGGCAGAAAAGAAGCAAGCATGTTCCACCTTATCAGGGGCCTTTATGTCACAGTTATCCATGCATACCCCGGTTATTGATATTACGCTGACCGAATTGGACGGCGCCATCATTTCTGTTGATTGGGGCTGGAGCCCCTTTCAGGAGCCAACGCCTTTGCTGCGGGAAGCGAAAAACCAGATGGATGCCTATTTTGACGGTAACCTGACAGAATTTGACCTGCCAATAAACCCAATGGGCACCCGCCATCAGGAAAAAGTGTGGAATGCCATGCGGCAAATCCCTTTCGGGCAAACAGCCACATATGGCGAGCTGGCTAAATCTCTAAGTTCAGCCGCCCAGGCTGTGGGCACCGCGTGCGGGCGCAACCCGCTGCCTATTCTTATCCCCTGCCACCGGGTTATTGCCTCGGCTGGCAGGCTCGGCGGTTATTCAGGCGATGGCGGCCTCTACACCAAAAAAGCGCTTCTTGTTCTTGAAGGCGCTTTAACAGTGGAAGAAGGTTTGGCGCTTGAGCAAGCTGGCGCACTTGGCTAGGCTTCCGTACAGGATTCTTTTAACACGATTGAGGAAATAAATATGGGACAGATGATTAAAGTAGAAGCAGTGGACGATAGTGGCGAATTTAGCGCCTATCTGGCCATGCCAGAAAAAAGCAATGCACCGGCTATTGTGGTTATTCAGGAAATTTTCGGTGTGAACGCCGGTATGAGACAAATCTGTGATGACTTGGCATCTCAGGGTTTTATTGCCATTTCACCAGATCTGTTCTGGCGGCAGGAGCCTGATGTGCAGCTCACAGACAAAACGCAGGAAGAATGGGACAAAGCCTTCGCGCTGCTGAACGGCTTTGATATGGATAAAGGCGTGGCTGATATCGCTGCCACCCTTAATGCCGCCCGCGCCATGCCGGAATGTAATGGCAAAGCTGGTGCTGTTGGCTATTGCCTAGGTGGCAGGCTGGCGTATCTCACCGCCGCGCACACAGATGTGGATGCCGCTGTCGGCTATTACGGCGTTACTATTGATACCCTTCTGGATAAAGCAAAAACCATCACCGTACCGGTTATTCTGCATATCGCAGAGGAAGACGGCTTTGTAGACAAGGAAGCCCAGGCAAAAATTCATGCTGGGCTGGATGATCATGAATATGTGACGCTTTATGATTACCCTGGTGTGGACCATGCCTTCGCACGACCAAATGGGGTGAACTGGAACGCAGAAGCCGCAACACTGGCCAACAAACGCACAAGCGAGCTTTTTAACACCTTAAAAAGTTAAACAAATGAACAAAAGGGCCTGAGAATTCGGGCCCCATTACCATAATAATTGATGAATTGTGTTTATAGTTCATGGTGGTAATCTGTTGTTTATGAAGCAGTCTATGACATCCATGTTCAATTTTGCAGAAAAATTGCCCCACCTGCCCCGCAATAATCAGGTAGAGCTGGAACGTATTCTGCACATTTTGTTTGAAGAGTTTGAAGATGCTCGTGCCGGTAACACATCAAAAGCCCGGAAAATGGGTCGTATCCTGCATGTGATCTTGTTTGGTTCCTTTGCCAAGGATACATGGGTGGAAGACCCGGTCAGTGGCTATAAAAGTGATTTTGACCT
This sequence comes from Kordiimonas sp., assembly GCA_050289785.1. Classification (GTDB taxonomy): domain Bacteria; phylum Pseudomonadota; class Alphaproteobacteria; order Sphingomonadales; family Kordiimonadaceae; genus Kordiimonas. The sequence continues at coordinate 1,509 of JBNKGK010000054.1, read as the reverse complement.
GTTGATTATTGTTAATGATAAACGCTTTAATGACCATGCTACCTATTGGTACAAGGCGGAAGAGCGCATCCTGCGGGAACCTATCATAAATCGCCCTGTCAGCCTGATCGTGCATGATATTGACCATGTCAATGCCAAGCTAAGCCAGAAACAATATTTCTTCAGTGATATTGTCAGTGAAGGCATTGTTTTATACCAGCTTAAGGGCAAACCCCTTGGTAAACCGGGCACACCAAACGAAACAGAATCCCTTATTGAAGCAAGAAAATATTTCAATTACTGGCTGGAAACAGCACACCGGTTTCTTGTTCTGGGAAAAGAAGCCTATGAAAGGGGCTGGTATAATGAAACGGCCTTTAACCTGCATCAGGCCTGTGAACGGGCCTATCATTGCACACTGTTAACCCACACGCTTTACAGCCCGGATAGCCATAATATCGAGTTTTTACGATCCCTGTGTGAGAATATTGATAGCGACCTGATTGACGCCTGGCCGCGCTATTACAAACGTGATAAAGCCGCCTTCCAGCTTCTTAAACGAGCCTATGTTGACGCACGCTATGCCAAAAATTATGAGATCAACAAAGATCAGGTTGATTGGCTAACAGAAAGAGTAAAGAACCTTCTGGTTATAACCGAAGCTGTCTGCAAAAAAAGGCCAGGTTTATAGTTCCCTGCGGAAAAGCTCTATTGTAAAGCACATACCAAATCAGTTTCACTAAAATTATTCCCTACAAAAAGAAGAGGGATGTTTCTATATTTTGCCAGTACATAAGCAAAACAATCACCAAAATTAAGGGATGCCTTATTGCGGCCTTTGCCCCAATTCGCAAAGGCTTGCTGAATTTGGCGGGCTGTTAACCCATCAACAGGAACCACCTCAATAGCTATAGAGGCAATAACCTCTTCAACTTCTTCCAATAAACCTCTGGCGGTGGCAACAATCATCAATTCCGATAAAGTGCCAACGGATATGCACAGATCATGATCAGCAAGGCACTCGATAATTTCAGGCGTGCGCTCTTCCCCCATCAGCATGGCCATAATAGCTGATGTATCAACAGCAATCATGAAGGGAGGCCTTTATCATCATAAAGAAAATCAGCAGAATGAGCAGCATCTGGCCCTGCTGTGCGTTTATCCTGTGCCTTTTTGGCAATTTTGCGTAGCGCCGTAAGTTTTTCTATTGGGTTTTTGACAGACCCAATGGGTTTGATCTCAGCAACTGGCGTTCCATGCCTGGTGAGAATAACCTGTTCGCCTCTGATAGCAGCTTTAATAAGGCCAGATAATTTGCCTTTAGCTTCATTGATGGCAATTTCCATAACAATCTCCTTATGGACTATATTATGGTCCATTTATAAAATTATCAATAAATATGGTCCATCAAATGGTATCTATTCTTACCTCAAAAATGAGTCTTTAGAATTACTTAAAGCAATTCTGTTTTAGGTTGATGCCAATTTCGTCACTCGCCGACTAGATCGGCGAGTCCATATATATAGCATC
>JBNKGK010000053.1:6652-13483 GCA_050289785.1 Kordiimonas sp. | reverse complement strand
TGGTGGGATCCAGAAGTCAGATAAAACAAGCAATTATGAAGTTGGTGGTAAATTTTCCCTTATGGACAAGAGGCTTACTGCTAACATAGCAATCTTTCATATTGACTGGACTGAGCTGCCTATATTGCTTCTCAGTACAGCGGGATGTCAAATCAGCTCTTCAGCCGGTAGTGCGCGTTCGCAGGGGGTTGAGTTTGAAGGCAGTTACTACGTGACTGAAAGTCTGCAAGTTAACATTGCAGCGTCTTATACAGACGCAAAGATAACATCAGATGGTATCCCGGCCCTGCCAGATGGATCGCGTTTGCCAATGTCTGCCAAGGTAAATGGTGGCATTGGGCTTCAATATGAATTTTTTATCGCAGAGAGAGAGGCGTTTATCCGTGGGGATCTGTCTTATATAGGTGATTATGTTATAAGTCCCGGTGTGCCTTTGGCTGGTGATTATGTTAAACTTGACATGAGAGCTGGCATAGCTTTGGATCAGTTTGATATTGAGCTATATGGCAAAAATCTAACCGGAGCAGACAACATAACAACTCTGTTCCAGAGTACAAATGGCTGGCGTGTTACACCGCGCACGGTTGGTGTAAACATCAGATACCATTTCTAATCATTATTGCCATAAAGGTATGATTCTAAAGTAGAAACTATAGCAGAATCATACCTTTATTATCCCCAATCATAAAATTTAAACCTGAAGCAGCCATGTCTGCAGGTCAGGATTATGTTCCAGCAAAAACTGCGAGGGCAAGAAAGGAACTATTATGAGCAGCACGACAGTGAGACCTTTACCAGCACACAATCAAGACATGCTTTCCCGCTATGAGAAGGCAAAAATGCTGGAACAATCAATTTGTTTGGATACCCTTTTCCGGAATGTATGGGCATTTCCCAACTGGATTGGGACGACAAATTGTTTCTGGTATTTGAAGAAAACGGCAAATGGTACTGAATACCGATATGTAGATGCCCAAAAAACGCTGGACCGGCTTGCCTTTGATCATGAAAAGTTGGCATCTGGGCTGGGCAGTGTCGCAGACCAGGCGGTTGACAGCACGAACCTGTCCATTGCCAATCTGGAATTTAAAGGGACGACAGTTCTTTTTGATGCTTTTGAAAAAAGATGGTCTTTTGACGGGGAAACAGTGGCCGCTTTGGAACCCCAGCCGTGTCTTGCGCCGTGGCTGGTGTCACCGGACGGTCGGAAAGCCATTGTCGCCAAAGAGCATAATCTGTGGCTGCGGCACCTTGAAAATGACACACAGCAGGCGCTGACCAGTGATGGTGTACAGCATAATGCCTATGGTGTGCTGCCTGAACGCACAGCTTTGGCAACGGCTTTTGGGGCGCTGTCCCTTGAATTTCATACAGAAGGGGTATGGTCATCTGATTCCCGCTATTTCTATACAATGCGTATGGACGAACGGGATGTAAAAGATCTGCCGGTTACCTTGTATGTGCCTCAGGATGGCACAGTGCGTCCAAAGTCAGTGCAGAGAAAATATGGTTTGCCGGGCGATGACCATATCGCTGTCTACACCATGGTGGTGATTGATACAGAGACGGGGAAGGTGCAGGAAGCAGATTATCCGCCCGTGCAGGACAGTGTCATGTGGGCGGGGCCCTTTAGCGGTAATCGTGCCTGGTGGTCGGCTGATAACAGCAGAGTCTATTTTGTAGATGCCGCGCGTCACCTGAAAAGCCTGAAAGTGGTTGAATTTTATATCAAAACAGGGGCTACCCGGGTTTTATTTCAAGAAATGGCAGACACATATGCAGAACTAGGTTTTGAGTTTGAAAGTAATGCCAGCCTGATGCCGTTGCCGGACACGGACGAATTGCTCTGGTGGTCAGAGCGTAGCGGATTTGCTCATTTGTATCTCTATGATCTGAAAACCGGGAAAATGAAAAACACTGTCACGCAGGGAGACTGGGTTGTGCGCAGTATCCTGCATGTTGATACAGCAGCGCGGGAAGCCTTTGTTCAGATTGCCGGGCGTGAAAAAGGCAAGGACCCCTATTACTGTGAAGTGGTGTGTGTCCATATGGATACCGGCGCCATCACGGTGTTGGCTGCGGATAACTGCGATTATCTTGCCGTAACCCAAGGGACATTATTGTCGCTTTTTATGTCAGGTTTCAACAAGGGCTTTTCTACGGATGCTACGGCTGTTTCCCCGACGGGTGACTATTTTGTTGTGATAAAGACCCGTGTGGATATGGCCCCTATTACTGAACTGAGAAGGCGGGATGGCTCGCTGGCCATGATTGTTGCTGAGACGGATGTTTCCGGTCTGCCGGAAGGGTGGCAATGGCCAGAACCCGTCCATATGCTGGCGGCAGATGGTGAAACAGATATTTACGGCGTCATTTTCCGGCCCAGTGATTTTGATCCTGAGAAAACGTATCCGGTTATTGATGTTGCATTTACCAACCCTTTCTATTCCGCTGTACCAAAGGGGGCCTTTGGGATCGACACGATAGTTGGCTATTTTTATATGTCGGCAGCGGCTCTGGCAGAGCTTGGGTTCATTGTCACGATGATTGATGGCAGGGGTAGTGTGTACCGTTCTAAAGCTTTCCATGATCACGCATATGGTTGTGTGGAAAGGGGCAGTGATCTGGCAGATCATGTTGCGGGTATCAGGCAACTGGCAGAGACACGGCCCTTTATGGATATTGACCGGGTGGGCATCATGGATTGGGGTGGGTCTTATGGTCCGGTTTATGGTATGCTGAAATACCCTGATTTTTATAAAGTAGGGGCAGTTACCTCTGTATGGGATCCGCGCCTGCTTATGCAAGGCGATATCTATCAGGGGCCTGATGCCGATTATGGGCCTTCAACAGCGGCTCATTTAGCGGATAAACTGGAAGGCCCCTTATTATTGATTCAGGGTATGCTGGATAATTTCTTTCACCCATCAGGCATGTTCCAGATTGTTGATGCCCTTGTCAAAGCCAACCAGGATTTTGAATGTTTGATGCTGCCCACTGCGGGCCATGCCTGGGATTCAAACCATTATGGTATGCGCCGTACGTGGGATCATATGGTCAGACACTTGATGGGAGCCGTGCCGCCGAAAAACTTCAGGATGTCTAACGGTAGTGAAGTTTTGATCTATGGTCTGCTTGATGATGAGAAATCAGGATGAACACTGCCACGGTGTATCCTTCATCGCTGGGTGATATACAATGACAAAGAATGGGTATCATGGTACGGCGGTGTTATATGCCCTGCCATTTGCCGGTGTGGCGCTGATATTAGGGCCCATCGGTTTGATGGGGGGAATTTATTCCCGCTATTATGGCCTGTCTCTGACGACCATTGCCTTGATTCTGACGATTGGCAGGGTGTTTGATGCTATCACCGATCCTTTGATTGGGGTATCGTCTGACTGGATGAAAAGGCGTATGGGCACCCGTAAACCACTCATCGTGGTGGGTGCTGTCATTTTTATGGTTGCCGCCTGGTTTCTGTTCGTGCCACCTGACAGAGAGGTCGGAACCTCTTATTTCATCTTCTGGATTATGGCCTTTTATCTGGGCTCAACGATTGTATACGTGCCGGGTATGGCCTGGGCCGGGGATGCAACGAGCAGCGAAAGTGCACGATCCTTTATGTTTACCATGTACTATGCCCTTTCATCCGTTGGAGGGATTGTTTTCTACATTATTCCTTTGTTACCACTTTTTGAAACATCAAATATTACCCCAGAAGTGCTTAGGGTTGTGATCCTTGCCGGTATTTGTGTGTTGCTGCCGACCCTTATGATAGCGGTTAAATATGTGCCTAGTGATACAATGTCAGAAAACAGTGCATGTAAAAGTTCAACAGGCTTCAAGGGCCAAAGCCTTAAAAATTATTTTCTAGCATATTGGCAAAACAAACCATTTCTGTCGTTTGTAATGGTAACCATGTGTTTTGGCTTGGGGTTCGGGAGCTGGTTAGGGCTGTTTTTTGTGCAGGTTGATTTGTATATTGGTCTTGGTGACCAATATACTTATGCAGCCCTTATGGGAGCTATTATCAGTATACCAGCAGCCTTTACAGGCAGGTCGCTTGTCCTCAGAATGTCGTGGCAGAACGCTTGGGTTATTTCATGTTTGCCAGCTATTGCCGGGTTTATCTTGTCTGGGGTGTTAACACCGGAATGGGCCAGCTTTTGGGTGATTGTGTTTGTACATTGCCTGTGTTCGTTCACGATGGCTGCGTTTTTGAATATTGCTCTGATTGTGCTCTCTGGTGTGGCTGATTATGGTGCGTTGAAAAGCGGTGTTGCAAGCAATGCTGGCTATTTTGCTCTATATTATTTTTTCAATAAGTTACAGGTGGCGCTTGGTTCGGGTCTCGCACTGGCGATTGTTGGTTTGGGTGGTTTTGATCCACAGCGTGGGGTCGAGCAGACTAGGATGGGAATTCTTAGTATACAGATTTGTGTATCAGTTATTCCCATTATATTTGTTGTGCTTGCCATTTATTTGGCCATGCAATTCCCTATTGGTTCGCGCAAGCATCAAGTGATCTGCAAAGCTTTGAAACGGCAAAATGCTGGGGTAGGCAATTATTAAGTTACCATTTTTCGTTGAGCCAAATGTAGTTTTCCAAGCGCCTGACCTCAACCCAGTCGAACATGTTTTCGCTAAACTGATATGCCTGCTCAGAAAGGCAATAATCACTTTTGACATATAACTAAACGACCTGATTTTGATCAGGACATTTCGTTATATGCTTTTGTTTTTGTTCGACTTTCACTACAAAATGATCATCATTTTTCGCTGATCTTGCTATACCTGATATATATTTTCTCAATAGAGCAAACTCTAACAGCCATTCCATAGCTTTGCTAAAATTTAGCTTGTCAGGCATATTTATGTTACATATGTATTTATATGAGCAGCACGCACAATGCTTGACAAGCCATCGATTGGCAACGTCAATTGACGAGAAGACTTTCATGAGGCTCAGGCAGTTAGGTTCCTGTTTTGAGGGGCGCTAACATAAAAGCACTGAATGCAATGCAAGGTTTGTCTTTCTGATTTAGTGTTTGGAGGTTTCCGAAGCAAGATGGCGGAAGAACAAAAGCGCTATGGTACCCTGTCAGGTGGGCCCCGGACCGAGCGAGCCCATGTACTTGAGAAGCTCTATCGCAGCCATGCGGCTGATCTGATTGGCTGGTTACGCCGCCGTTTTGGGGATGGTCCCCCCGATCCACAGGATATAGCACAGGCGGCTTTTACCCGCCTTATGGGGCTGAAAAGTATTCAGGATATTGCAGACAAGCGTGCATTTTTGTTTACCGTTGCAGCAAATGTGGCCCTTTCCGGCCTTAAGTGGCGCCAACGCAAGCAGGCATTTATTGAACGTCAGTTGGCTGATCATGGCCTGGATATTGAAAATATTACGCCGGAAAGAGTCCATCTATCGAGGGAGAAATTTGTTCGGCTTGAAGCATTGTTGCAGTCTATGCCTGTCCGACAGCGGGATATTGTTATCCGCAGCCGCATTCATGGTCAGACATATATGGAGATCAGCGCTATAACAGGTTGGAGCTTGGGGACCATTGCTTCTGAAATGAAAGCAGCAATGAAAATGCTCGAACAACTGAACCGGGATGGGGAAAGGGAACTGCCAAATGAAGACTAATAGTGTCACTGAGGCAGATATTGTGCCACCCGCGTTCGATGACAAACGCCCGGTTGAAGATGTGGCGGCAGATTGGTGCGCTTATCATTATTCTGGCGTATCAACAGCTGAAGATGAAACGTTGTTTGCGGCATGGTTGTCTGCTTCTCCTGACCATAGGGAGGTTTATGGCAGGGTGGAACAAGCCTGGCGGGACATAGGCCTTGGCGCAGTGTCTGCTGACATGTCTCAGTATTTTCAGGAAACAAAGCAGCTTTCAAGGAGCCTGGCCACATCAAACACCGGGACAAAACGCTGGTTCAGGGTTCCCGCAATTGCGGCTGGCTTACTGGCCATTATTGGCGGTACCATGTTTTACCAGCAGGGCAGGGAAGAACATCATATCTATGCCAGTGCTGTGGGGGAGACCCGGGAGTTGACGTTGAGCGACGGGTCTCAGGTTACATTGGCCGCGGCCTCAAAGCTGGATGTTACTCTTTCAAACAAGCATAGAAAGATAGTTCTGGCGGAAGGGCGGGCTTATTTTGATGTTATGACTGACCTGTCCCGGCCTTTCACTGTTTCTGTTGCGAATTCCCAAATTGACGTTCTGGGCACAGCCTTTGATGTAAACAAGAAGCCCTCCGGCGTTCAGGTGACGGTCAGTGAAGGGGAAGTCAAAGTCGCTGTTCTTGGAGCAGAAGCGCAACATTATCTTGATGCGGGTCAGCAGGCCAGTGTCTCCCCAACCGGGGTGTTGCAGGTGGAAGAGGTGGTAAATCAGGCTCATCTTTCATGGCGTACAGGGCTTTTGGAATATGTTGATGTGCCGCTACGGGATGTGGTGGCAGAACTGAACCGCTACAGGCCGAAGAAAATACAGCTCATGAGCTCCGATTTGGGTGATTTGCATATCACCATGGCTGTACCAGTGGACAAAACAGATGTGTTATTGTCTGGTCTGAAAGCAACAAAGCCGGTTGAAATCCTGGATAGCAACGACAGCGTTATAATTAAAAATGCAATAAAATCAAACAGTTAATGCTTTATCCCAAAAAAATAGAGCTTTTTTTCCTTTTTTTTTGTCATAATTCTGAAAATTTTCCAAGGGCAGGCGTACCTCTCTATGTAGGTCAGTTAAGACCAAAGGCGCAGTATAGAGAGCGTCAGAGCCATAGGGCTGGAAAACCCGGCAATTTGGC
>JBNKGK010000053.1:0-6642 GCA_050289785.1 Kordiimonas sp. | reverse complement strand
GGCACTGGCAACAGGTACATAAGCCTAGGCAAATTTTGCGCCGTGCGTTGGGCTTGTGCTTAAGGGAGCATAATAACCATGTTTTTTTCATGTCAGGGAAACCGTCGGTCCTTTTTTGCCCGTCGTCTTATGAGTGTATCCTCATCAGCTTTATTATTGGGGCTTATCAGCCATCAGGTGACGGCAGAGGTGTTGATTAATATTGATATTGAAAGCAAAAGCCTTGCTGAAGCCTTTGTGGAGCTGGCCCGTGAAACCGGTACACCGGTTTATGCACCGGGGGAGCTGGTGCGTGGCCTGAAAGCCCCCAGGGTGCAGGGCAGGATGAGTAGTGCAGACGCCGTGAACCAGTTATTGGTCGGCACTGGTTTGAAAGCCGAAACAGATGCAAGCGGGGCCATTATCATTTCTGGGCAGACCCAGGAGCAAAACAGCGGCGCTGATGCGGATCATGCCACGGCAGAAGTATTTGTGCTGGAAGAAATTGTGGTGACGGCGCAGAAGCGGGAAACTAAATTGATGGATACGCCGATGAGTATCACGGCCATTGGTAGCAGAGATATAGAGCGTAAAAGTCTGGTTAGCATGCAGGATTATCTCACCTTTGTGCCCGGTGTGACAATGCAGGATATGGGGGTTGGCCAGAACCAGATTGTGGTACGTGGCCTAGCATCTGGTATATTTGAACAATCAGCCGTGACAACCTATTTGGGGGAAATACCACTCAGCAATCCTTTGGGTGGTGATGGTTCCGCTGATATTAAATTGGTTGATATGGAAAGAATTGAGGTGCTGAAAGGCCCTCAAGGTACATTATATGGTGGCGGGTCCCTTGGTGGGGCAGTGCGCAACATACCTATGGCCCCAAATCTTGAAGAATTTGGAGGCAAAGTTGAGGTTGGCTACAGTCATACCGCCTATTCTGACAGTGATAATGGTAATGTTGTCGGTGTTATCAATATTCCTCTGATTAAAGATAGTCTCGCGTTGCGTGTAGCAGCCTATCGGTTTGAAAATGCTGGTTATGTTGATTTGGTCAGCACAGATGAAATTCAGGCTCTGGCCGAGACAACAGGCGTGCCTGCACTGGTAAAAAAAGATAACGGTGGCCACACTTATACAGGGGTGCGCGCTAGCATGTTATGGCAAGCCAGTGACAAGCTTGATATTACTCTCATGCTGGCCGATCAGCACCTTGAAGAAAACGGCCTGAGTGAAACTTCGTATCGTGTGGAGGGATACAGGAACAGCGTATTACGTACTGTACCTGATTTACCCAAAGAAGAGGGACGGGATAGTGATTTTAAGGTAGTGAATCTGGTTGCTAACTATGATTTGGAGTGGGCAACGGTGATTTCTTCAACAACCCTCTCTGAGGGGGGCCATCAGATGATCAGAAATAACAGTCGTCTGGTCCCTTGGGCGGCCGTTCTTTTAGTCACCGATACAAATGATGCCTTTACACAGGAAATACGTCTGACATCAAACAGTGATGGTGCCTTTCAATATACCATCGGTGGTTATTATGAAGATTATGACTTTACCAGAAAGATAGAGCTACCCTGGACGGGTACAGAGGAGTCTTTGTTCAATACATTTGGTGTAAATGACAGGAATCTGTTGATGCTGGATACTGCTGATGGTGCAGAACAGGTGGCTGTGTTTGGCGAAATAGATTATCAGTTTACTGAAGAACTGAAAGTTTCCGCTGGGGGGCGCTGGTTTGACTATGTACGACAGATCAAGACTGACACCAGCGGAATTTTTGCTGGTGCGCCGGTTGACGAAGATGCCAGTGAAAGTGGATCTATCTTTAAGGTAGGGTTTGATTACCAGCCCAATGATGATGTCTTGTTGTATACTAGCTGGTCTCAGGGTTTTCGTATTGGCAATAGCATTGCTGAAGATGCCCTGGCGACAGCAAATTGCGACTTGGACAATGATGGACTGCATGATGAGTTTGGTCTGCCGCTCTTTAGTGGGGCCCGCAAGTCAGACAAGACAAATAATTATGAAGTTGGTGGCAAGTTTTCTTTTATGGACAACCGCCTGATAATGAGCGCTGCCATCTATCGGATTGACTGGAGCAATATTCCTTTTATCTTTTATGGAGCGTGTGGCAGCGTAGCGGGCAGTGCGGCTAAAGCTCGGTCCCAGGGTGTTGAGCTGGAAACGAGCTATTATGCCACAGAAGCCCTGAAAATTGATATTGCAGCTTCATATACAAATGCCGAATATACGGAAGACTTGGGTGTTGGTTCACCGATCACTAAAGGGGCCAGACTACCATTGTCGGCTAGGATTAATGGTAGCTTAGGGGTTCAATACGAATTCAGTTTCTCTGATCGGGACGCTTTTGTACGTAATGATTTATCCTATGTGGGAAGTTATATTACGAACCCAGGACTGCCCCTTTCCGGCAATTATTTTCGATGGGATATGCGTGCTGGTTTTACCTTTGATGCCTTTGATTTGGAGGTTTATGGAACAAACCTCGGGGGCGTAGATACTAAAATAAATCATTTTAACCCTGACGGTGTCTGGCGCGTCAAGCCACGCACAGTTGGTGTAACCTTACGTTATCATTTCTAGCAGGTTTTATCTGATCATTAGGGGCAGGCCATAGCATTTTAGCCTGTCCCTCTTCTCTCCATTATCGCTGTTCTTCAACCGAAGGAAGGGTCACTATGACATTGCCTGCCAGACAGTTTCCTCGCGCAAAAAATCAAAGATATGGCAGGGAAAGGGCTATTACCTTTTTTCAGCAGGCTGCCTATGCTCTTCCTGTGCTGCCAGTGGCTTTTCTGATGTCCCCTCTGGCTGTTTTGCAGGCTCTATATGCCAAACATTTTGGCCTCAAGCTGGAAGTGATTGCAGCGGTCCTTCTTGTGTCACGTTTGTTTGATGCCATTACAGACCCTCTAATCGGCTATGTTTCGGACCGCTATTGCGCCCGGGGTGGCACACGCAAGCCTTTTATTGCTGTGGGCGGGTTGCTGTTGCTCGTGGCAAGCTGGTTCCTGTATGTACCTCCGGAAAATGTCAGTGCAGGTTATTTCCTGTTCTGGTTCCTTATCTTTTTTCTTTCGTTCACCCTGTTTGAAATTCCTCATATGGTTTGGGGAGGAGAAATGGCGCTTTCGTCGCAGGAGAAAAACAAGGTTTATGGCTTCCGCGCCTTCTTTTCAGTTCTTGGCGCCTTATTGTTCTACGCTCTGCCCCTCTTACCCCTGTTTGATACGTCAGAGTTCACGCCAGATACGCTGAAATCGTCAGTACTGGTTGCAGGTAGTATGATGCTGCCTTTGCTCTGGTTATGCCTGATGTTAACGCCAGTGGGCCCGACCGTAGCCCCCGCTCATCAGAAAAAGAAAGAAAGCATAAGGCTTGTTGCACGTTCATTGCTGAGGAACAGGCCTTATCTGGTGTTGACTGGAGCGCATATCTGTACGGGCTTTGGTTTCGGTGTCTGGTTTGCCCTCTTGTTTTTCTTTGTTGATGGCTATCTTGGTCTAGGGGAGCATTTTGCCTTGGTATATGTCCTTGCCTATGGTCTGAGCCTTTTATTTCTGCGACCTTGGGCCATACTGGCAAGCCGAAAAGGCAAGCAACTGACCTGGCAGTTGGCAATGGTGTTAACCTCTGCAGGACTAGGTGGTTTTGGCTTTTTATCTGCGGACCAGGGAAGCTGGATACCTTTACTCATATGTATGGTCTTGATCTTTGGAGGGCTTGTGGCCTTTGGCACCATGGTGCCGTCACTTCTGTCTGACCTTTCAGATTATGGTACTCTAAAGAGCGGCAGGGATAGATCAGCCACCTACTTTGCTATTTTTACTTTCATCAACAAGACGGTTGGTGCTCTGGGGGGGGCTTTGGGGCTAGCCATGATCAACTGGTGGGGTTTTGATCCTGCTGCCAGCACACATAGCGAAACGTCCGTTTCAGGCCTGCGCTATGCCGTGGTGTGGATACCAGCCTTTTTCTTTCTTTTCTCCCTTTTCCTGATTGGTCGTATTGCCATTACATCGCGTCAGCACGGCATTATCAGAAAGCGTTTGCTAGCCCTGACAGAAAGAACCGCTAGGCATAGGGACAGGAGTATTTTTCATCACAGAACCACTGAACAGGTGACCGCAACTAACTGACCTCTCGAAACAATTTTACGCAACATTGCATGGAGTATGACAATATGAAACAGACAGATAGAATAACGGCAACCGAAATGCAGGGGCGTTATAAGCGGGCAAAGGCCCTATACCAAGCCTCTCTGACCACTTTAGGACTAGTCCCCCCAGAAGACACTATATTTTATAATAGTTCTGTTGCGTCTCACTGGATTGGTCGGAACAATTGTTTCTGGTATGAACGCAGTGGGCCAAAAGGGAAAGAATACAGGCTTGTTGATGCCGGGGCAGCAACCAACGAGCTTGCTTTTGACCACGATAAGTTGGCAAGCGCACTGGCCAAAGCTTCGGGAGAGAAAGTAAAAGCCAATCACCTGCCGTTTAGCAACCTTGTTTTTACTGATGACACTCTCACCTTTGAAGCTTTTGACAAGCAATGGAGTTATGATGATGAAAGCAACATCGAGGAGGGGATGGCAACACATCCTGCAGACTGGCTGGTCTCTCCCGATGGAAAGAAGGCTATTTTCATGCGGGATTATAACCTGTGGCTACGGAACTTGGAAAGTGGTGAAGAAAAAGCCCTGACCCATGATGGCGAGAAGCATTATGCTTATGCTGTCCAGACAGAAAACAGGCATCTGGCGAGAGAGATTACAGCCAAGCCGCATTGGGGGTTTGAACAGCCAGAGGCCATCTGGTCGCCGGATAGCAGTAAAATTTTCACGGTACAGGTGGATGAGCGTCAGGTGCGTAGTTTGCCTTCCATGCTTTATGTGCCACAGGATGGCACGGTGGCCCCAAGGGTGAGCGAACGTAAATATGCCCTGCCGGGAGACAAAAATATAGCCGAATATCGGATGCTTGTGATTGACGTAGCTACTGCCCGGGAGGCCCAAATTCGTTATCCTCAGGTGGAAGACAGTTTCATCTGGCTTGGTCCGTTTAGTGGTAACCGGGCCTGGTGGTCAGGGGATAGCAGGACAACGTATTTCATTGACATGACCCGGGGCAAAAAGACAGCGCGAGTGATTGCTTCTGATGTCGTAACAGGGACTACCAGGGTCCTGTTTGAGGAAACATCAGATACGTTCCTGGATTTGGGCATGGACTTTGAGCAGCCTGAATCCCTCATGCCTTTGCCCGCAACAAATGAACTCATCTGGTATTCCGAGCGGACCGGCTGGGCGCATCTTTATCTGTATGATCTGACAACAGGAGAACAGAAAAATGTCATTACCCAAGGGGAATGGCTGGTTCGGGAGGTGCTGGCCTTTGACGCTGTGCATCGTGACGTGTTCATCCGGCTAGCCGGGCGTGTGGCAGGGAGGAACCCCTATTATCAGGAGGTGGCTCGTGTCAATATAGATACTGGCGCCATGACTCTTCTAGCGACAGGCGACTGCAACTATGCCATCGGCAAGCTTCCACACTCAGCTATGACAGGAGCAGCAGGTGTTTCTCCGACTGGGGACTATATTGTTGCTACCCGTACGCGGGCTGACGCGGCTCCGGTCACGGAACTGAGGAACAGGAACGGAGAACTTGTTCTGGAGGTTGAAACGGCTGATATATCAGGGCTGCCAGCGAACTGGCGGTGGCCGGAACCTGTAAAATTGATCGCAGCGGATGGAAAAACTGATATTTATGGAGTGGTCTTTCGACCATCGGATTTCGATCCGAATAAAAAATATCCTGTGCTGGACTGTGCTCAGACCAACCCTTTTTATGGGGGCGTTGAGACAAATGGTTTGGGAATATTTGCTTTGATTGCTCAGCCACTTGCTGAGCTTGGCTTTATTGTAGTGTCCATAGAGGGGAGGGGGCGAGGTTATCGGTCCAAGGCCTTTCATGATCATGCCTATCGAGACGCTAGCAAGGGTAGTGACATGGCAGATCATGTTGCTGGTATCAAACAGCTTGCTGAGCGTTATTCCTATATGGACATTGAGCGAGTGGGCCTAATTAACCATGATGGAGACAATGGTGTCATCTATGGCCTTCTACAATATCCTGAATTTTATAAGGTCGGGGCAACCTCTTCTTTATGGGATGCTCGCCTTTTGAAACAGGGTGAAGTGTATCATGGATTGATTGATGAGGCTGGTGGTTCTGAGCTCTCTTTGGGTAATATGGCAGAAAGACTGCAGGGTAAACTACTGATCGTGATTGGTATGAAGGACGCTTTTTTCCATATGGGCGGTGTTTTTCAACTCGTAGAGGCTCTTATAAAAGCAGATAAGGATTTTGACATGGTGATGCTGCCAAATGGGGAGCACATGATGGCTTTTATGTCGGAAAATGATCAATATGGCCGTCGACGTATGTGGGATTATCTGGTTGAGCATCTGTTAGGGGAAACCCCGCCGAAGGAGTTCAGGATAGAGGCTCCCAACTATTTTAATGGTGGTTAATGAATATAGGCTGAGCAGGAAGCAGTGATGAGTAACTTGTTTTACCGTCGGTATATTCTTGGCCTGTTGTTGGTGATCCTTGCGTTCAACTATGTTGACCG
>JBNKGK010000052.1:0-13570 GCA_050289785.1 Kordiimonas sp. | reverse complement strand
GCCCTGACACGCCGTATTGTTGCAGGCAAGGGTTTATATCGTGTGAATAATGTTGTGGATAGTGGGAATGTGGTCTCTCTGATGACTGGCATCCCCGTCGGTTGTTATGACACCGCCAAGATCAAAGGGGACATAAAGCTCCGAGTCGGCTCAGAAGGTGAAACATATGAGGGCATTGGACGGGGGCCAGTAAACCTGAAAGGACTACCTGTTTTGGTAGATGAAGACGGGCCTTTTGGCACACCATTTTCTGATAGCAGCCGTACTGCGGTGACAGATAACACCCACCATCTGACCTTTATCTTATACGGCCTGAATGTTGATGTGGAACATGTGGAAGCTGGTGCAGAAATCGCTGAAATACTGATCACCAGATTTTGCCAGACAGACTCTCAGATCAAAAACTAAACCATCAAAAAATTATTCAGCAGCCAGAACCCGTTGATTTGGCAGCTCTTCTTCTACCAGATTATTGGCACAATCCCGGCACTGACCGCAGCAGAAACCATTCCCCAAAGAGAGGTATGCATCCTCAGCAGTGTGCACTCCGCCTTGTCTGACAGCTGATCGAATATCCCGATCTGTATATCCATTGCACAAACAAACGTACATGGGCAGCATCCGTATCTGACATTTTCAAAACACGATAATGAAAACAATTCTTAATTTCAATAGCTAAAATTTACTACCCCGTCAAATGATCATTGAGTTGTATTATTTCATGAATTTGCCATTATTACGTGCTATGTCATAAAAATAACAACATGGACATGAAAGCTTCAAAAAAAGGCCACAATAAGCAGGCACATGAGAAGCTAACTAAAAGACAGACGACTTGACCATCGCTACCTATGGTAGCTCATTGATATTTTGGGAAATGCAATGCCCTTTGACACTTATTTTGCCCGGCCTAAACGAATCGCATTATTTTCAGGAAACTATAATTATGTGATGGATGGCCCAGTACGAGCTCTTAACAAGCTGGTTGCCTTTTTGGAAGGTCAGGGCATAGAGGTGTTGGTTTTTGCCCCAACAGCAAAAAAAGCAGCTTTTGCTCATAGCGGGACGTTGATTTCAGTGCCCTCTGTGGCTATTCCCGGCAGAAACGAATATCGCATCGCCCTTGGCATGCCACGCAGCGTGCGCAGGAAACTCGATGACTTTAACCCGGATATGATTCATGTAACAGCGCCAGACCTTCTCGGCCGTGCCGCGCTCGAATGGGCCCGCAAAAACGATAAACCAGCAGTGGCCTCTTTCCACACTCGCTTTGACACCTACCCTCGTTATTACCATCTCGGGTGGATCGAAAAATATATCACAGCGATGATGCGCCGCTTCTACCATAAATGTGAACATGTTTACGTACCTTCCAACTGCATGGTAGCTGTCCTTCAAGAACAAAATATGGCGCCCTGCCTGCGGATCTGGAGCCGCGGTGTAGATACCGCTGTTTTCAATACCGGTAAGCGGGATATGGAATGGCGCCGGAAGCAGGACTTCAAGGATGATGAAAAAGTCATCGCATTTGTCGGCAGGCTGGTGCTGGAAAAAGGGCTGGACGTTTTCGCCGACACGCTTGATACGCTGAAAGCAAAAGGCATCCCCTTTAAAGCCCTTATCGTAGGAGAAGGGCCGGAGCGGGAAAATTTCACCAAACGCCTGCCCGAAGCTGTTTTCACCGGTTATCTACAAGGTGAAGACTTAGCCAGAGCCTATGCCTCAGCCGATATATTCTTCAATGCTAGCATCACCGAAACATTTGGTAATGTGACCTTAGAGGCCATGGCCTGCGGCCTGCCCTGTGTCTGTGCTGATGCAACAGGTAGCAGAACCCTCGTTGAAGATGGTGTTTCCGGTTTCTTGCTGGAACCGGGCAATGTGAACGCGTTTGCAGATCATATTAGCCAACTGATTAACAATGAACAGTTATACAATGACATGGCTGCAGCCAGCCTTAAAGGCACAGAAGCTTACACGTGGGAAGCTGTATTAACCCACTTATTGGATCAATATAGTGAGGCTGTCTCAAACTTTATGAGTCGCCATGGCACTGGCCGACCGGCCAAACGTGGCAGCCTGTCTGCTGCAGAATGACGTCTTTGTTTATTCGCAAAAAGGTATGCTGTTCTTAACTCATAGGTGCTAGAAGGCTGCGCATGAGATCATCAGGTAAAGATAGCCGGCTGAGAGCGATATTGAAGCTGCGGGAGAACCGTAGCGTTATGGCTGCGTTACGCTTGTTGCAGGCAAGTTTTGTTCTCGCTGTTATTTATTTTCTGACACAAAAACTTTCTGATGTGGGCTGGACGGACGTATGGGCAGCCCTACCCGAAACCCCTTGGTTCTACATTATCATGGTTGTCCTGTTTTTTGCCTATCCCATTGCAGAAACCATAGTTTACCAAACCATGTGGGATAAAAAGCTCTGGCCGCACTTTAATGTTTTCATCCGTAAACGCATCTATAACTATGCTGTACTGAGCTATTCTGGTGAAGCCTATATGGCGTGGTGGGCTCACAAGAACCTGCTCGAAAAAAACAGAAATGATACAGACCTCTCAGGTAGAAAAATTGTCTCGACTATCAAAGACAGCAACATTCTGTCGGCCTTGGCCTCAAATGGCTTCACCGTCTTGGGGTTAGCGGCTTTTTTCTTCACAGGCCAACTCGCTTTAATGACAAAAGCAGACCCAGACTATAAGGCCTACCTGATCGTTGCCTTGCTTGTCGGCATCATCCTTGTACCAGCGGTTTTACATTTCCGGCGCCATCTTATTTCCCTTGAAGTTCCCATTGCCAAAAGGGTGTTTCTTGTTCACCTGACCCGGCTTGTCCTAATGTTGTTGCTGCAAACCGCGCAGTGGGCTGTTGTGCTGCCACAGGTGCCCTTTGAAACCTGGCTTCTGTTTCTCACTGCCCAGTTGGTACTGACCCGTGTACCTTTTCTCCCAAACACAGACCTATTATATGCAGGCCTCGGGCTCACTATGATGGGATATCTTGATGCCCCAGCCGCCACTGTGGCAGGCATGTTTCTCGCCTCAGGTGTTTTGTCCCAAGCTTTCAATTTAGCTGCTTTTGTTCTTACAAGCCTACCTGATTTTGTGCCAAAGATAAGAAAAGAAGCACAAATGGCAAAAGAAACTGCCTAGCAGAAAGTCACGGTATATAAGAGCCTATGGGGAGCCTGGATAAATACATCCTGAGAACAGCAGCAACGCCACTTTTTATCAGCCTGTTGATTGCCGCTTTTCTGCTACTTCTGGAACAAATGCTGCGGCTTCTGGATTTTGTTGTTCATCAAAATGGTCCTGTTGATGTGGTGTGGAAAATGCTGGCGTTTCTGTTGCCGCATTATCTGGGCCTTGCTCTTCCTATCAGCCTTTTCCTTGGTATTGTACTTGCCTACAGAAAACTCTCTCTCTCCAGTGAGCTAGACGCCATGCAGGCCACGGGGATTTCTCATTGGCGCATTCTCCGCCCTCTTATGGGGTTAAGCCTCACTATGATGGTTTTGAACTTTCTCTTGCTCGCTTATATCCAGCCTTATTCCCAATATGGCTATCATCAGCTGAGATACGAACTTCAGGCTGGTATGTTAGGGGCTCGCGTGCCGGTGGGACGCTTTGTTGCCATTTCGGAATCGATTCACCTTAAAATTGGCCGCACAGAAGATAAGGGCAATAAGCTTTATGAACTGTTTGTTGCTTACCGGGACAAACAGGGTAATCGTTCCACCTTCACGGCGGAGCGCGGACAATTTTTATTGGGCGCTACACCAGACACAATGGCTTTGAGGTTATGGAAAGGCCGACAAATCATCGACACACCTCACCTGAGGCATCCTGGAGTACTCTATTTTGATCAACAGGACCTAGTGATCAACCTGCCCAAGGTGGCGGAGTTCAGGGGAAGAGGTGGCGAAAAAAAAGAAGCAACAATCAACGAACTTATTGATGTTCTGAGAGGCCTGCAGCATGTGCCAGAAACCTCTTTTCATGAATATCAAGCAAGCTTCCACTTCAGGCTCATTCACACCTTTACGTTTTTCAGCTTGCCGTTTCTGGCTGCCTCTTTGGGGACCACCAATAAACGCCGCCCTTCTGGCGCAGGGCCAACCTTCGGCATCGCCATGATTGTGCTTTACCATGAACTCCTTGAGGAATGGGGCGAAAATGGTGTGGCAGCAGGAGACCTCTCACCCTTTTTCAGTATGTGGCTCCTTTTCATCATCTTCAGCGTCATCGCCATACGCTTTTATATCGGGGTTGCGGAAAAACCAGAGTACCGACCAACCTATTATATTGATACCCTTTGGGCATCGGTGAGAGACCAGATCCTTTTGGTTAATCGCTGGCTGAGAAGAGCATAACAATGAAAAAGTTACGACATCTCAGACGCTTTTTCATGCCATCCCGCTCATTGGCCGCCTATGTTGCCAAGCTTTTCAGCTCCCGTTTTATCATGCTGCTTGCAATGCTGGTCATCCTTTTGCAGATGATGGACCTTCTGAACCAATCGGACAAAATATTGGCCGCTGAGGGTGCCACACACGAATCTCTTCTCGCTTATGTGCGCTGGCGAACCCCTGAACTGATCAGCCAGTTCATCCCCTTTGCCACTTTACTCGCCGTTTTATTCTCTCTGGCCAGCCTGAACCAGCATAGCGAAGTGATTATCATGCGGGCTTCTGGCCTGGCGCCGGGGCAAATTATGGCCCCCATGTTTATGGCGGCCATTCTTATTGCTGTGGGACATGTCATCTTTCATGATTATTTTGTGGTTTCCGGCTCAGCAAAACTCGCTCACTGGCGAGATCATGACTATAGCCTGACAGCACAAGAGGCTCCTGAAGGGCGGCAGAATATCTGGTTACAGGATGAATCCCTCATCCTTGAAGCAGGCGGAGCTACTCGTGCCGCCAAAAGAGCCTTGCTTGATTCTGTCACGCTTTTTAACCGCGATAAAAAAGGCGTCATTCACAAAACCATTCATGCTGATTTCGCGATTAATGACAGTGGAGGCCCTACATGGACCCTCTATGGCCTACGCAAATTTGATCTGGAATCAGGCCAAATGCGCACAAAAGCGATGGACAAGCTGGATCTTAACATTCCGCAGGAACGCATCTACGACCAGATTGACAGGCCAGAGTATGCCCGTATTGGTAAATTGGCCCGGTCAATCAGTTCCCTAAAAAAAGTAGGTGTAGAAACCTTCACACTAGAAACTGCCTTACTGCATCGTTTCACCCGTGCTTTGGCGATCATTCTCATGCCACTGCTCGCAGCTCTTGCCGCCTTTGGCACACCGCGTATGGGGGTCGGCATTGGCAGGGTTGTTCTCGGTATGGGCATCGGTTTCAGTTATTTTGTGTTCGAGAATTATATGACGGCCATGGGCACCATGGGCATTCTGCCGCCTCTTTTAGCTATAACCGCCGCGCCAGGCGTTTATCTGCTGATTGGTTTGGCCATCCTTATCCGTTCTGGATAAATTTCGTCCCATCACATAATTTTGCTCGCCCCACACTTGTGCCATATTAAACTCTGATCTTATACTGGTGTTAAAATAATTGAAGCAGCTGGAGTGGGTAAACGAATGTGGGCTAAATTATACTCAATTTTGTGTCTTATCCTTTTAGGCACCTCACATGCTGTAAACGCTCGGGATATTTCCATCTTCAGCAATGATTTTGCTTCCCATGTAAAAGAAGCCAAACCTGGAGATACTCTCATCATTGAACCGGGTACCTATTGGATTACAAAAGAGGTAAAACTAGACATTGCCGGTACAGAGATTAATCCGATCACAATAAAACCGGCTCCAGTTGGCAAAGTGACCATCTACTCAGATTCCCGGGTGGTTTTTAAAGTAGAAGCCCCTTATTGGACGATTGAAAACCTTGATATCATTGGTAAGTGTGGAGACCATGGCAAATGTGAGCATGCCCTTCATATCACAGGACACGCCGACCACACTACCATCCGTGGTAACAGGCTTATAGATTTCAATGCCCAGATCAAAGGAAACGGCCTTATTGAAGATCGTCGCCAGTATTTCCCCGATCATGTGCTGATTGAAAATAACCAGCTGTATAACCGCAGTTCAAGGGATACAGGAAACCCGGTTACGCCTATTGATGTGGTCGGTGGTCGCTTCTGGACCATACGGGATAATTTTATTGCCGACTTCCACAAAGGAAGAGGCAACCAGATCAGTTATGCGGCCTTCTTAAAGGGCAATTCCGATAACGGTGTGTTTGAAAGAAACCTTATCATTTGTGAATGGGCTTTTTCGGGGGGGGTGCGCCTAGGCCTGTCCTTAGGTGGCGGCGGCACCACAAACAGGGATTATTGCCAGGGCCGATCCTGCATCATTGAGCACTATAATGGTACGATACGAAACAACATTATCATGAACTGTCCCGCAGATGTGGGGATATACTTGAACAACGCTGCCAGCACGACGATTGCCAATAACACCATATTAAACACTCTCGGTGTTGATGTGCGGTTCAATGGCAGCTTTGCTGTGACCCAAAACAATGTCATCCAGGGGCGCATCAAAGGCCGCGATGGTGGCCGGTTCAGAGAAGATCACAATCTGGTTGAAGAAGATTTTGACGACCTTTTCCCGGCCTGGAAGAAATATGACCTAACTCCCAGTGACTCAGATGACATTATGGAAGGGAACCGAGACTATCAGGCCAAAGATTTCTGTACCGGCAAAACTATGGAAGGCCAACTGGGCGCCATTGCCGAACCAGCCGCCTGTACTGTGCGGCAGAAATTAATCGAAGTCAGAAGCAAACCCCTTGAATAGCCGCTGCAGGCTTACCCTTAATTACTGGGCGGTCCAGGCACCATCAATAGGCAAAATACCCCCGGTAATGGAAGCTGCTTCATCACTGCATAAAAAGCCAGCAAAGGCCGCCACCTGATCAATGGTAACAAATTGTTTGGTTGGCTGCGCAGCCAGAAGCACATTCTTCACCACTTCCTCCTCTGTCATGCCGCGCACTCTTGCCGTGTCTGCAATCTGCCCTTTCACAAGGTCAGTGAGAACATAACCCGGAGAGATGGCATTAACGGTAATATTATGCTGCGCCACCTCCAGCGCCACGGTTTTGGTCAGCCCCGCAATACCGTGTTTTGCCGCCACATAGGCGGATTTATACGGTGACGCAACCAGCGCATGAGCCGAGGCAATATTAATGATACGCCCCCACCCTTTATCGCGCATCATGGGCACAGCGTGGCGTATTGTATGAAAAGAAGCGGAAAGGTTGATCGCAATAATAGCATCCCACTTTTCCACCGGAAATTCGTCCACTGGCGACACAAACTGAATACCAGCATTATTCACCAAAACATCAACACTACCAAAGGCTTCCCGCGCACCATTCATTAATGCCGCACACTGCTCTGCCTTGCTCAGATCCGAGCCGTCATAGCGAACTTCCACATTATATTTGCTGGCTAGCTCTTTTCTTGTCTGTTCAATTTTATCAGCATCCCCAAACCCGTTGAGCGTGACATTCACCCCTTTCGAAGCCAGTTTTTCTGCAATACCCAAACCAATACCACTTGTGGAGCCTGTGATGACTGCCGCCTTACCTTTGAGCATGAAGAAGTCCTTTCGCGGTGATTTTGCCCATCACAATAACGCATCCCGCCCACATGACAATGCGTCAATTGATACACATTGCAGTTTCCCGATAAATCTTGTTATTTTTCCGGTAAAGCTGGTATTGCTCTTATTAAGAAGATGAAATTACACAGAATATTACCATCACAGAGATGAAAGAAACGCCATGAAGAGTGAAAAATATAAAACAGGTGAAAAGATTCGCCGCGAAGTCATGGGCGATGAATTTGTTGATAGAGCGCTGGCGGGCACAAGCGATTTCGACGCCCCTCTGCAGGATATGCTCTTTGAATCTGCCTGGGGCAGTTCGTGGGGAAGAGATGTACACCTCACTCGACGGGAACGCAGCCTCATCACCATCGCTTTTCTCACCGCTCTGCGCGCCTCTGACGAGCTCAAGGGCCATGTGAGAGGTGGCCTCAGAAATGGTTGCACCAAAGAAGAAATTCGTGAGGTTATTCTGCATGCCACGACCTATTGCGGCTACCCTGCTGCTGTTAGTGCCTTTAAGGCCGCTAAGCCTGTGATTGAAAAATTTGAGGACTAAAGGCCCTCGAAGCTCGTATTTTAAGAGTAATTTAAGAGCTTGGGTGCATGGTTAATATAAGTTTGTATCTGTAGTGCGACTTCAGCTTTCCTGTATGCGTTATAGATGGTAACAAGAACAGAAGTGCTGTGGGGTAGTAATAGTTTTTTTTCTTCGAATTCAGTGGCTTTAGATAAACAGCGAAGAAACTCATTACATATTTGGAATAAGGTAAATGCAAAAGGGGGAGACATTTTCATACTCATTCCTTTTTGCCACTCTGGTGTTAGTGGTAAGCCTTGTCTTTGTTTCGGCTGCCCCTCCTGTATATGCCGAAGAAAAAACAACTTCTGCGAAAGAAGAAGCTGTAAAAGCAGCCTTTATCCTCAACTTTATTCGTTTTACCCACTGGCCAGGGGCCAATGATACAATCAAGCTATGTATCCACAGCAAGAATGTGTTAGCCGATGATATAGCCGCTTTTAATCACAAAAAACTTGGTACTAAAAACATTGCTACAGCCACGTTTAACGAATGGAGCAACACTGACATTGATTGCCAGGTTGTTGTGATCAATGAAAATGACTTAAAACAAGGGGCTCAAAACTTTCTTGGAAAAAAGGGCATTCTGACAATCAGTGAAGCCGACGGTTTCATTAAACAAGCGGGCATCATCCAGCTATTGAGATTAGGGCCAAGGGTTCGATTTGATATTAACCTGCACGCGGCCCGTGAAGCAAAACTTGATCTCAGCTCCAAACTTTTGCGCCTAGCCAGAGCGGTTAACGGGTGATGGCAATGCTGAATTATATCCGACATTCGTTTCAGGCTAAACTTACCGCTCTTATCATGGTCACGAGTGCCTTTAGTGTGGGAACGGCCACTCTCTTCTTCTTCTTGATTGAGCTGGACAATCACAACAACGATTTCGTTGAGACACAAAATAAAATGGCACAAATTGTGGCAACAAACCTTGCTCCCGCTGTTGTTTTTGGTGACAAGACGGCCACCCTTGAGATCTTGGAAGCTCTTATAGAGTTGTCAACAATTAACAGTGTTATTGTCCGCAATAGTGATGGGGCCATTTTCGCACAGAAAAGCGCAGGCCCAAACCTTACACGCCTGGGGCCAGAAGTGGCGCTTGCAGAAAGTACCAGCGTTATTTTTGAGCTGGGTCAAGCCATCACCTCATCACCTCTTAGAATTGATAACGATATTGTAGGAGATGTGACCTTTACGACAAGCCTGACAACACTCTATGCCCGCACTCGCGCAATCATTATTTCGTCACTTCTGGTTTTCACAGGCTCAATCATCCTTGCCTTCATTGTCTCCCGCACACTGCAGAACTTTGTCTCCCAACCCTTGGCTCACCTAACCCGCGCAATGGCTGCTGTTAGAAAAAACAAAGACTATGCAACAAGGGTTACTATCCGTCCCCCAGATGAATTTGGCCGCCTGATTGATGGCTTCAACACCATGCTGGATGAAATCGCCCGGCGTGACAGCAGGTTAGCCACTCTTGTTGAAGAACTGATCACCGCGAGAGACACTGCCGAAACAGCCAACCTCGCCAAATCACAGTTTCTGGCAAATATGAGTCACGAGCTCAGAACACCGCTAAACGCTATTATTGGCTACTGTGAACTGATAGCGGAAGATTTGGAGGGGCTGAATGTGGAAGAAACACAGGAAGACCTTAAACGTATTCTGGGGGCTGCACATCATCTGCTCTCGCTGATTAACCAGATACTGGACTTATCAAAAATTGAGGCGGGTGGAATAGAGCTGGAAGAACACTGGGTTGATATGAAGAAACATATCACCAGCATCACCAACACTGTGGCACCGCTCATCAGCCAGAATAATAACATGTTGAAAACAGACATACAGGATCTTCCCGACAAATTATGGTTGGACCCCCTACGCCTTAGGCAATGTGTTATCAACCTGTTAGGTAATGCGGCAAAATTCACAAAAAATGGCCAAATCACGCTGATGGTGAAAACCGTAGTAGAAGCTGACCCAGCCAGCCTGCTTCATAATTTTCTCGTTATTTCTATACAAGATAGTGGTATTGGCATGACACCCAAACAACTGGACCATATTTTTTCCCCCTTTGTTCAGGCTGACACATCCACCACGCGTAAATTTGGCGGAACCGGCCTTGGGCTGGCAATTACAAAAAAATTGGTGCAACTCATGGGCGGACGCATAGAGGTTCATAGTCAACCCAATAAAGGCAGCATTTTTACAATGTTTATCCCCTATGATGCGGAAAAAAAGAGCCCCTCAAATGCTGTACCATCACCGCCTGAATTCACCCCGTAGAAGATAGAAGGAGTCTGAACGGTGAAATTACTGATTGCAGAAGACAATCACGAGAACCGCGAGATGTTACGTCGCCGGCTAACAAAAGTCGGGTATGATGTCCTGTGTGCTAGTGATGGCCAGGAAGCCATTGATATAGCGGAAAAAACACACCCCAGTGTCATTCTGATGGATATCTCAATGCCCATCATGTCTGGCCTCGAAGCTACCTGCACACTCAAAAGCACGACTTGGGGTAAAAATATTCCTGTCATTGCTCTCACAGCAATGGCTTTTCCTGAGGATCGCAGGGCCTGTATGGAAGCAGGTTGCGACGCCTATGCTACAAAACCAATCAATTTTAGTAGCTTATTAAACACTTTAGATAATGTTACAAAACAGGCTGGAACAGACGCCACAACGACAAATAACCAGGAAGGCCAGAATGTCTGACCAAAAAACATCAAAAGTGTTATTGGTGGACGATGTAGAGGATAATAGACTGATCCTCGAACGTCGGCTGAGCCGTCGTGGATATAAGATTATATCAGTATCTTCAGGATATGAGGCTATAGAGTGGCTTGCTCAAAATAGCGCTGATATTATCCTGCTGGACTGGATGATGTCAGGCATGAGCGGGTTAGACGTTCTAAAACAAATCCGCACTAATCCTGCCTCATCTGATGTCCCTGTACTCATGGTAACCGCCAGGACAGCTGGGGAGGATATATCTGAAGCATTGGCTGCAGGTGCCAGTGATTATGTCACCAAGCCAGTGGATATAGCGATTTTAACAGCTCGGATGACAGTGCATCTGGAACGAGCGGCTGCCATTGCACACCTGAATAAATCCAATTACACATTGGAAAAGCAGGTTAAGGAACGCACAAGCCAACTTTCCGAAATGAATGATCAGCTTCGCGAAGCTTTGAAACAAGCCATGGAAAGCTCCAGAGCCAAAAGCAGCTTTCTAGCCAACATGAGCCATGAACTGCGCACCCCCCTCAACTCGATCATCGGTTTTGCTGATCTGTTAACCAATTATCCAAAGTTTAATGCCGATCCAGATAAAGTCGTAGACTATTGTCAGCATATTCATCGCAGTGGCACCCACCTATTGGAAATAGTCAATGATATCCTCGACTTTGCAAAAGTTGAAGAGCAGAAGATGGTGGTACGGCCACTTTATAGTAATCTGCACGAATTAATTGAAGACGCCATTGCTGTTTGTCAGGGAGAAGCCACCCGTCAGGATGTCTTTTTGCGTTTGGTCACCAAGGCCGCCAACATCGATGTTTTTGTAGACCCTCTCCTCATAAAACGTGCCTTAATCAATATCATCTCCAATGCAGTCAAATTTTCTGATCCAGGCATGTATGTTTGGATTGGGTATCGGCAAGAGCATGATGAAGCCATTGTAGAAGTGGCAGACGAAGGTATTGGCATGACTGCAGGCGACCTTTCGGTCGCGTTGGAACCCTTCAAGCAGATTGATTCTACCATGGGCAAACGCTTTCAGGGTACCGGATTGGGGCTACCACTCGCGAACGCCCTTGCTACCCTGAATAATGGATCCCTTATCCTGGATTCCCGTTCACAGGTGGGAACCAGGGCAACTTTCCGGCTTCCTCTTCACCCCTCTAAAAACCATGTTGATAGTCTGCCTGAGAGAATTTAAGCTCTGTTAAAATTGACCGCGTCTCCCTATACGCCTAAATTGCAGCACGAATCAGAATGCGGAACGAGCGTTTATGGCCAAACCTTTAAAACTAATTGCCCAAACGGCTGAAGATATCCCGGTTTTTTCTACTCTTATGCAGGATGCTGTCATTCGCATTGAGGATATGGCCTGGCTTCCTGATGAACATCGTTTTGCCCTGATTGGTAATCGTTTTATCTGGGAAGAAAAAAAACGGTTTTTCAAGCCTCCTAAAGGCCTTCGCATCCGCACAGGGCTTCACATTAATAATGTTTTGAAAGTAGAAACCTTCGGTCTCAGCCTAGGTAACTCTGAAGAAATACTGGATTTATTGAGCATTGAAGCCCAAATAACCGGTGAAGAAACAATTCTCCTGTTCACTTTCGCTGGCTCAGCCCGTATTAGGCTTACCACAGAATGCGTTGATGCTGTCCTTGCTGACCTTGGAGAACCATGGGAGGCATCAGGCCAACCCAAACATAACTGACGAACAGAAGCTGATAGTTGGATTGAATATGAAACTCAGTGAAAAACTGGTGCTTGCCCTTCCCAAAGGCAGGATTTTGGAAGAAGCTATGCCGCTTGTAGAAAAAGCGGGCATCAGGCCTGAGGCTGCTTTTTTTGACTCCAAATCCCGCGCACTGGAATTTGCCACCAATATCGAGAATCTCACCATCATCCGCGTGCGTGCCTTTGATGCCGCTACTTTTGTAGCCTTCGGCGCTGCCCATCTGGGTGTGGTAGGTAATGACGTATTGCAGGAATTCAGCTACACAGAACTATATTCACCGCTTGATTTGAGCATCGGGCATTGCCGCCTGTCGCTTGCCATGCCGCAGGAAGACGCGGAAGTGGACCCCAAAGAATGGTCTCACATCCGTGTGGCGACCAAGTACCCAAACATGACCCGCCGCTATTACGCAGATCGGGGCGTTCAGGCTGAATGTATCAAGCTGAACGGTGCCATGGAACTAGCGCCGCTGTTAGGCCTGTCCCGCCGGATTGTTGATCTTGTCTCCACTGGTGGCACCTTGAAGGCAAATGGCCTGAAGGAAGTGGAGGTACTGACGCACATCACTTCACGCCTTGTAGTGAACCGCCCGGCCTTTAAAACCAGACCAAAGGAAATGAACTACTGGATAGACCGCTTCAGGGAGGCAGTTTCTGATGGTTCAGCGTCTTGACAGTAAAAACAGTGGTTTTGAAGAAGCTTTTACTGCTCTTTTAGGGGCCAAGCGGGAATCCTCTGCCGATGTCCGGGATATTGTATCTGGCATTCTCTCTCAGGTTCAGGATCAGGGGGATGAGGCCCTTTATGCACTCACTGAAAAATTTGATCGCTTCGCTGTGCGGCCCCGTGGCCTGCGCCTGACAGCAGAAGA
>JBNKGK010000051.1:0-13904 GCA_050289785.1 Kordiimonas sp. | reverse complement strand
AGCTATCAGGAAGAGGCGCGTGTGGTCATGACAGAAGATGAAGTCCGGCGCTCCAAAAAGGCCATCCTGTTTGTGGGCCAAAACATGCCCGCTCAGGTCGAGCTTCCGCCAATCTCTGCCATTTCCCCTTGGCGGAAGCAGATCGCTATCAACCCTATGCACGGCAAGCCCTTCATCCAGAAGACCAAGCTATGCCTTGAGCACCGCGACGGTCTGTTGCCGGTTCGTATCGTCAAACGCCTGATAGCCAAAGTCATCAAGCACAGCACGGCAAGGAGATAGACAATGAGAACACGACGTCTGATTTTGGGCATTCTTTCAAAGCTTTTCCATGCCCTCAGTG
Source organism: Kordiimonas sp. (assembly GCA_050289785.1). GTDB lineage: Bacteria > Pseudomonadota > Alphaproteobacteria > Sphingomonadales > Kordiimonadaceae > Kordiimonas. The sequence continues at coordinate 13,561 of JBNKGK010000051.1, read as the reverse complement.
CAGTCCTGGGACGCTGGAAGCTTCTGTTATTGGTCACCGTCATCCTCTCACCCATCGGCCCGCACCTGCGCTGGAGTTACAGCTATCGCGGCACACATGAGCACCGCACCTATCTGCGCTGCACCTATCTGGGGTCACAGGGCTTTGTCACGCTGCCCATGGGTGCGGACTGCCCATTCATCACCATTCTTGACGCTCGGAAGTGGAAATAGCCATGGCTGGAAAAAATATCGACACCATTGCCTATGCCCATGAGAGCCACCGGCTCTTCAATGAAAAGCTGGCAGAAAGACACACTCCAAAACCGGATGATGTGCTGTCCCCATGGATACCAGCAGAGAAAATTCCCTACCTGCACCATGATTTTGATGCAAGCCGCACTGCCCACATGCAGATGCAATCGGAAGCCACAGAGCATGATCAGCGTCGTCAAGGCGAGAAAGGCAGTCGCGGTTCATCCATGGTGGAACAGGACAGGCCACAGCCTGCTCTCCGGCCTGATGCCAAACTTCGAGCAGAAGCGGACAGGGAAGCCTTTGAGGGCCGGTGGCTCACTGAACAGCATAGTACCGCCATGCAGCAGGCCAACGAAAATCAGTTCCAAACCGAACGGCAACATGAACGCTCAGAGCATACTTTCAGCCGCTCCGGCCCATCTCGTTAACCCAAACCCTATGAAAGGAAAAACCATGACAACTAATCAACCCAAACAGCCCCCAGTTGCCACGCTCCGTGACGGGGCGGTTTCTGCCAAGGTATGGCGTAATATCTCCAGTGATGGAAAACCCCATTACAGTACTACGCTTCAGCGTACCTACACAGACCCAAAGACAGGCGCGCCTCGGGAAAGTCAGTCTTTTCAAGGAGTAGAACTCCTGAAACTTCAGCTCTTAGCCAAACAGGCTTACGTCACCGAAAGCCGCTTTCGGGAACGTGACCGTCAGCAAGAGCAGAAAAAGGAGCAGTCTGCTCAATATGAAGCGCCACTTGCTGAACAAGTGGGTCTGGCTCAGCAGCACAACGAAGCAATGGACCAAGCCCCAGACCAACCACTTCCGGGTCGCAGCCCTTCACCAACAAGGGATCGCAGTCGCTAGATACATACAAGCGCACCCAGAAAACATCTTCTCCTTGATACGAAACATGGAGGGGCATAAAAGGTCGTCCCCTATTTGTTCTCATCAAGGAGAAAGGAACACGCTCAATAATATCGAAAGGAGCACATCACGATGGTAAACCGGAATACCTCTCTAAAAACGAGGGACAGGCCAGACGATGATCTGCCCGACACAAGCCAATCCATGCCCTATCCAGCCATGCCAGCGATCAATTTTGACGCCTATCTGCCGTATCTCGAAGATGAGAATATTCCCGAAGAACAGAAGCGGGAACTCATCGAAACCCTGTTCGGTATCCTGATGGGTTTTGCTGATATCGCCTTTGGTATCAGCTCCCCTCAAAACATCTGGGGAAAACTCACTGAAACCGATGTTGAGCGCCAGTTTTCATCAGACAACATGATACAATTAGAGGATCAAAAAACACGTACACAGTTTAAAAACGCAGCGAAAGGAAACGCCCCATGAGATACCGCGATAGCTGGTTCAGCCATGCCGGAAAACCACATGATGAACCACAAAAGGCTGTCATCTACTGCCGCGTATCATCCAAGGCACAGACCAAGCGCGGCGATGGCCTCGGCTCACAGGAAACCCGTGCCCGCGAATATGCCCGGATGAAAGGCTATGAGGTGGTCAAGGTTTTCACCGACGATCTGACGGGCCGCACCACCGCCCGCCCCGGCATGAAAGCCATGCTGTCTTTCCTGCGTAAACACCGCAAAGACAACTGCGCTGTGATCATTGATGATATCAGCCGTCTCGCCCGCAATGTGCAGGCCCACTGGGACTTGCGCCGCACCATTCTGGAAGCTGGCGGGCAACTTCAATCGCCCTCCATTGAGTTCCGGCAGGATGCCGACAGCCGCATGGTGGAGAATGTGCTGGCAGGTGCTGCGCAGCACCAGAGCGAGAAGAACGCCGAGCAAACCCTGAACCGCATGCGGGCAAGGCTCATGAACGGCTATTGGGTCTTTGCCAAGCCCATTGGCTACCGCTACGAAAAATCCAAAGGACAAGGCAATGTGCTGGTGCGGGATGAACCTCTCGCCTCCATCCTCGAAGAAGCACTTCGCGGGTTTGCCACTGGCCGCTTCGAGACAAAAGCAGAAGTGGCCCGCTTCCTTGAAACCTTCCCCGAATACCCGAAAGACAGAAACAGCACCGTACATTACCAGCGGGTGCATGACATTCTCACCCGGCCCATCTATGCAGGCTATATTGAGCACAAGCCATGGAATATTCCCTTCATGAAGGGAAAGCATCATGACGAATACCGCCTGATTGATCTGCGCGACTATGAGAGAATACAGGACCGCCTGAATGGCGGTGCAAAAGTGCCTGCTCGCGCCAATATCAATGCAGACTTCCCGCTGCGGGGGTTCATCCTTTGCGGTGACTGCAACAATCCCCTCACCGCCTGCTGGTCTAAAAGCAAGACGGGAACAAAGCACCCCTATTATCTCTGCCATCACAAAGGCTGTGCGAGCTACCGCAAGTCCATCCGCCGTGATCTCATTGAGAATGAGTTCACCGATATCCTTGCTTCCCTCAAGCCGTCCAGTAAGCTTCTGGAGCTTTCTAAAGCCATGTGGAATCAGATTTGGGACTTCCGTTTGGGAAGTGCTGCATCCGTCGCGCAGGCTGCCAAGCGGGAAGTGCAGGCCGTGCAAAAACAGATAGACACCCTTCTGGACAGACTCGTCGATGCATCAACACCCAGTGTCATTGCAGCGTATGAAAACCGCATCGACAAGCTGGAACGGGAAAAGCTGTTTTTAGAGGAAAGAGCCGAAAAATCGCACAAACCGCAAAGAGGCTTTGACGAAATGTTCGAACTCGCCATGCAGTTCCTCTCAAACCCTTGCAGGATATGGGAAAACGGCAATCTGCCTGAGAAGCATATGGTGCTGAAAATGGCGTTTCTGGAGAGGATTGCGTATCAGCGGAATGAGGGGTTTCGAACCCCGGAAACCACCTTACCTTTCAAGGTGTTAGGAGGTCCTGATACTGCAAATTTTAAAATGGCGCACCCGAGAGGATTCGAACCTCTGGCCTCTGCCTTCGGAGGGCAGCGCTCTATCCAGCTGAGCTACGGGTGCGCATCGAAAGAATATGAAGGTAATATAGACGCTGGTTTACCCTCAAACGCGGGCGGACAATAGCCACAAACCCATTGGTAATCAACGATAAATTACGGTTTTACCATTAACCCATATCATTCAATGCGTTAACCTCCTCCACTGCCAACACAATATAAATTAACTGGCGTCATATTGTGCTAAAATGCTGCCAAAAAAGCGCACCGGGGCCTGTTCCGGGTGCGCATGATGTGCCGCGTGCTCTTGGTACATCATAGCGGCTTCCATGTCTGGCTGCGCTCGCCATTGAGTGGCTAGGCAAAGGATGACAAGCGGTTGACCGGATTGATCAAACAGGCCTGGCTGGAAAGCGGCTGTGTCTATGGCTTCCGCAAAATCCATGATGACCTGCGCCCTATTGGGGAAACGTGCTGTCCGAACCGGGTTTAGCGGTTGGCCCGCTTGGCGGACATTAGGGCACCAGACGTATCCGGACCGCACAGAAGCACGGCAAGACATGTTGGACTATAGTGAGTTTTTCTACAACCCATAACGCAAGCATGGTAACAACGGGATGCTGTCTCCCATCGAGTTCGAACAGCAGTAAAATTAGAAGGCCCAAGGTGTCTAAGAAACTAGGGGCTATTCATAATGTTATTGCTGGCCCGCCCTCATTCAACGATAAAGTGACACTCCTTTTATGTTAATGCCGCATGGAAACCACATGCTATGAGGGGTTTTCCGGTATAGAGATGGTGAAGGTGGAACCTTTACCTTCTTCTGAATCACACCAAATGCGGCCACCATGCCGTTCTATAATCTTTTTGCAAGTGGCCAGCCCAAGGCCTGTTCCAGCATATTCATCAGACGTGTGCAGCCGTTTGAACGGCGCAAAAATCTCTTTCCTGAATTTTTCGGGGATACCAATGCCATTATCACGTACTGAAAGATGCCAACTATCCCCCACCTTTTCGGCACTTATATGCACCAAGGGTGTTTCAGCCTTGCAATATTTAACGCTGTTTCCAATCAGGTTTTGAAGCAGCTGCACCAATTGAGGCTCATTGCCCACAATCTCAGGCAGAGTATCATATGTCACCCTGACACCACGTTCCTGAATGATGGCGCTCAAATTTTCCAAAGCATTTTTCAAAATGAACAGAAGCGGCACTTTGTTAAAGGCTACCTTGGCCCCCGACACTTTGTTATATTCGTTCAGGGTATCGATCAGCACCTCCATGCGCTTGCCTGCATGGTCCACCCGCTCGCACAGCTCTGCCGCTTCCTCATAATCACCAGCTTCCAGCGCCTCTGTTATAAAACCACTAAAAACCCGCATATGGCGTAGGGGGGCCTTCAGGTCATGTACCAGAATGGAGGCAAACCCCTGCAATGCCTGGTGCTGTTCCTCCAACTTCTGTTTCAGCACCGCTCTATCAACAGCATGTTCTATCATGCGACGAACAGACCCTGGGGTGATGGCGCGTTTTGGCACATAATCAGATGCCCCGCGCTTCAGTGCTGCACTCGCCAGCTCTTCATCCCCTTGGCCTGTGACCATAATAAAGGCCGTTGCGGGCGCTTTTTCACGCAGGGCCTGAAGCCCCGCAAGGCCATCAAAACGCGGCATCTGATAATCCAGCAAGGCACAATCAAATGTCTGGCTTTTGCAGGCCTCCACTGCTTCTTCCACATCACCCGCTTCCGTAACGGTACAGTCAAGGCCGCTTTGCTTCAGCATGCGTTTGGCCTGCTTACGGTCCCCTTCATCATCATCAATGATCAGAATATTCAGCAAAGCCACCCCTCACACAGGCAAATCAACAATCTGCCAGTAATTATCAATCATTCTCACCAGATTGAAAAAATCCCGCCCGGCTGTTTCCTTCACAATATAGCCTGCCACATTCAGGTGATAGGCTGCATCTTTATCCTCCTGACGTTTGGATGTGGTAAGCACAAAAACAATGCTTTTTTCCAGTTTCGGATCTTCTCGCATGGCTTTGATAAATTGAATGCCGTCCATGCGCGGCATATTGATATCAACCAGTAAAATATAGGGGGTTAGTGGTTTATCATAACCCTTTTCACCACGCAAAAGGGCCAGCGCCTCAAGTCCATCTTCCACCCGGGTTATGGGATTAGCAATACTCGCTTTGGAAAAGGCCCGATGCACGGCTTTTGCATCACCGTCATCATCTTCCACCAAGATAATATTGACGGGTTCTGAGGCGCCACTAACAATCATTTTTTCCATTATCATCCCCCTCGGTCTTTATACAGCCGGTTGCTGTTTCGGCCAGGTAAAGCGGAATGTGGCCCCTTCACCCAAAGCAGAGTTAAGGGTCAGGGTGCCACCGAAATGCTCAATATGTTTACGCACCATGGCAAGCCCCATGCCGCTGCCTTCCACCCTGTCGCGGGATTGCAGGGTCTGGAACATCTTAAACACCTGGTCATGAAACTGCGGATCAATGCCCGGACCATCATCTTTCACAGAAAAGGCCAGAACTTCACCCATATCCTCAACCCCCACTTCCACAATGCCTGCCTTCTTGTCATGGTGCTTTATGGCGTTATTAATAAGGTTCAGCAGAATTTGCTGCACCGGCATCCTGTTCAGCTTGATCTGATCAAAGGCATCATCAATTTTCACGACAAAGCCATCAGGTGGTGCCAGAAGCAGCAGAATATCTTCCATCAAAGTCTGGCCGCTAATCACCTCACGATATTGGTCGTCCATCTTGCGGCCAATACGGGAATATTCCAGCAAATCATCCAAAAGCCGCTCCATCCGGCTCACTCGGCTTCTCAGCAGTTGCATATTCTCAAGGCTGTCTTCATCCAGATACTGTGCCAGATCTTCTTCCAGCCAGCGGGAAGCATTATCGATCACCCGCAAGGGGGCTTTCAAATCATGGGAAGCCACATACGCGAACTCATCCAGCTCGTTATTACTGCGCTCCAGCTCTTCAATCAGCCTTTCACGCTCTGCCTCTGCTTCTTTTCGGGCTGTAATATCACGGGCAATGCCCGTGAACAGCCTGCGCCCGCCCATCTGCATTTCACTGACGGAAAGCTCAAGCGGGAAGGTGCGGCCATCCTTGCGCCTGCCTTCAACCTCACGGCTAATGCCAATAAATTTCTTTTTACCAGTATCCCAGTAATCCTTCAAATAGCCATCATGTTTGCTATGATGCGGCTCTGGCATCAGCACCTTCACATTTTTGCCCCTCACTTCATTTTCGGTGTAGCCAAACATATGCTCATAGGCCGGGTTATAATCTTCGATGATGCCTCTCTCATCGATAATGATGATCCCTTCATTGGCACATTCCAGCACAGCCCGCGCTCGTTCCTGGCTTTCTTGCACTTCTGCCTGCGCTTTTTTAATTTCTGTCAGGTCTGTATGGGTACCAATCATCCTGAGAGGCTTACCCTTCTCCCCCCATTCAACAACTGTGCCCTTGCACAGAACCGTTACGGTGGATCCATCTTTATGATGATAGCGCACTTCCTGACTGTAGGGGTGTTCCCCTCCAGTTTCCACGTGTTTTTGATAATTCCCAAGCACCAACGGCAGGTCTTCTTCAAAAATCAGGCCTTTCCAAGCGGTGGGGTGATGAGACTTTTCCTCAGGGGAATAACCCAGCATTTCCCAGAAACGGGGGGACATATATTCATAATCTTCCTCAATATGCCAATCCCAATAGCCATCACCACTGGCATCCACATAGGCCTGCCTCGTCGCCTCACTTAAGGTGAGCCTGTTGATCATATCGCTAAAGGCTCTGGCAAGCTGGCCAATCTCATCCCTTAACTCTGTTGGCAGGTACAGCTCTTCAATATCCGCTCCTACTTCGGCCACACTGCGTGTCATATCATTCAGGGGTTTTGTAAACCTTCTGGAAAGATAGGCTGCTGCCAGTAAAGATAAAATGACCAAAACCCCGGAAAGAAATAGTGTTTCATTGCGCACAGCGCGGGCAGGGGCTATCAAATTATCTTCCGGAACCCGTATCACTACATCCAGAAAGGCATGGGGATTCTTTTTATCTGGTATGAGACGAACAAAATAATCCACCGTCCCATGCTCGATCAGGTGCCCCTCTAACCGGCCTAACAGAATAACATCATTCATGAAAACAGGGGGAGGCGCACTGTAATTTTCATGGAATTCAAACCGGCCAAGTGTACCGTCTGTCTTGTGCTCTAGATAATCGCCGTTGTGCGTGACAACAAAGATATTTTTTGTGGAATTGACTTCCCGAAAAATGTAACGAAGCAGCAGTTCATAATTGGCGTTGATCACAATAACACCAAAAAACTGTTGCCCTATAAATACAGGTACCAGAGTGCGTATGGTTGGTATGGGCTCAACTTCACCATTATCGTGATTGTAATTGATGTCTGAATAGTAAACACCATCAAAATCAATGTGTTGTGCAGCCTGCATATAAGGACGCTCACCCTTTTCCTGAAGATTTTCAACTGCAACACGCTGGAGGCCTTCAGGCCGGCGGTTAACCCTGACCAGTTCTTTGCCATTGTCCGCAAAACCAATATAGCGCATTTGCGTGTAATGGGGACGCACAGCCATGATAGATGCAAAAATTGTTTCCAGTCGTACACGCCACAGGCTGCCTGTTGATCCATCAAGCGGGTCAATGCCTCCATTTTCAGCAGCGCGAACTATACCCTCGATGGGGGGCGTTTGAGACACCACAAAGGCGTCATTGCGCATTTCATCATAACCACTGCGAAAGCGAAGGGCCATCAATCTTGTTCTGCCTGCCAACTCTTCAATAGCTGCATCTAGCGTGTTTTGCATCGTACGTTGATAATTCAGGCTGCCGACAAGAAGGGCGGTGCCCAATGCAACGAGGCAGGTGAGCAAAGTAATTTTACTACGCAGTGAATATCGACTATCACTCTTCCAGTAAGACATAATGTTACAAATGATCTGTTCTCATCATTTATTATTCTAAAGCAAGGTGTTATCAAAGGCCCGTCACACAAAACTCTGAACGGAAAACCAGAGCCTTTCAGCCTAATTTAAAGCTTAAAACCCTAAAAAAGACTAAACATTATAGTTAAAAATTCTCTTAAAGGTTTGAGGGAAGACGACGGATCTTGCCCCATCACACCTGCGAAAGCGGGTATCTTGAGCAGAACAGAGCTTTGCCTAACGAAAGACTCCCTTCCCTCGGGCTCTGCCCTCGCGGGAGTGACGACAAGGGAGCTGGTTCATCCACGGGTAAACCCGTGGTATTCTGTCTCAGACCGCATAATGTCATACCAGCGAAGGCTGGCATCCCGTTACTCAGAGGTCTACCTGAATACTGGCCAACGAAAGTCATGATGAGAAGAGATGTTCAGGATAACGATCCAAATTTCCCGTTAATCTTTACCTAAGCTCACCACAATGCTCATCAGGGCATTAGTAATGTTAATGTCTTCTTTTCTCAGCACCTTAACGAACAGATCTATTTCTCGCTGATATCGCACCATGGCCTCCGACAAAGTAACCCTTGAGGTTTCTATTCTCTCCTGGCTTTCATACTGTGGAAACGGCGTGTGGTGCCCATTTGTCGGGGCTTTGGTTGATACTGTCATGGGGCAGGTTTCTTCCAGCGTTTACAAGGCTGGCCGCCACAACCACACAGGCGGGAAGCCCGCCCCGCATTACTCATCAGCGCCAATTGGAAATATGGGCTTTCCAATGACACCGATACTGCTGTGACAAACTCAGAACCCTGGGTGCAAAACCCCTTCGCCGTGATGACCATGGCGACCTTCCTGTGATAGTTAAACCCCGGCACTGAAGGTCTCAATCTTCGGGTGACGGGAACGAACAGGGTTGAGACTACCGCTCACAGGTAACGGCCCGCATAAAGCGGCCCCGTCCGCCCCCGCCATAAAAAAACACGCATTTATAGCGTGGGAACGCCTGTGTTATTACGGGGTCTCAATCCCGGCACATCTATTGGTTGTGCGATTACGATTATGGCAAAAGAGAGAAGGGAAGTCAAAAGAGTTCATCGTTCCTTGCAAAACGACCTGACCCGAACAAGGAAACTAACCTCTATGGTTAAAAAAGCTTTGTTGACGCCTGAGGCTATCCTGAAGGAAAATCAGCTAGCCCAAACAGCCAAAAACAAGCAGAACAGGATTTCAGTTGATGACAGACCTTTTCTCCCCCTTAAGTTTCAAACACGGGCCAGCCATGAAAAACCGGTTCATGCTGGCCCCGCTCACCAATCAGCAAAGCCACACAGATGGCACCCTTTCTGATGATGAGCTAAACTGGCTGACCATGCGGGCAAAAGGCGGGTTTGGCCTGATTATGACCTGTGCTGCCCATGTGCAGGAAGCGGGGCAGGGCTTCCCTGGAGAGCTTGGTATTTTTGATGACAAACATCTGTCAGGGCTAAGCCGCCTGGCCGCGGCCATAAAGCAGGAAAGCAGCCCTGTTGTCGCCCAGCTCTATCACGGTGGAATGCGGGCACTACCTGAGCTAACAGGCGAAGCCCCGCATTGCCCCTCTGATAATGAAGAATTTGGCGCCAGAGGAATAACCACAGCAGAGGTGGAGGCACTCATCGAAGACTTCATTAAAGCTGCTATACGTGCCGAAAGGGCAGGGTTTGATGGTGTGGAAATTCATGGGGCTCATGGCTATATGCTCTGCCAGTTCCTGAGCCCAGACATAAACAAACGCACAGACCGCTATGGTGGCTCTGCCGAAAACAGGGCGCGTATCATTCACGAAATTATTGCCGGTATTCGCGCTCATTGCCGGCCCGATTTCAACCTCGGCCTGCGACTATCCCCCGAGCGCTTTGGCCTTAGGTTTGCTGAAATAAAGGCACTGGCTGCACAATTAATGGCAGCCGGTGATATTGATTATCTGGATATGTCTTTATGGGATTTATTCAAGGAACCAGAAGAAAGCACCCATAAAGGAAAAAGCCTTGTGGCCCATTTTGTGGACCTGGACAGAGGTGATGTACGGCTGGGGGCGGCGGGGCAAATCCGCACTGCAGAGCAGGTGAGAAAAGCCATAGATGCCGGGCTGGATTTTCTGTTGATTGGCCGGGCAGCCATATTGCACCATGATTTCCCTGAACAGGTCAGGAAAGACCCACAGTTTGAGCCCATGCCGCTACCAGTTAGCCGTGATTATCTGAGCGCAGAGGGCCTGGCACCAGCGTTTATTGATTATATGGCCTCATGGGATGGCTTTGTAAAAAAGGCTTCCTGAGCCTTTTTCACTTCAGGTGAAACATGAACTTTATCCTGTCATACCTGCGAAGGCGGGTATCTCTGGCAAGATGGAACTCTGATTGGCAGAAGACTCCCTTCCTTCGGGCTTTGCCCTCATCAGGAGTGACGATACATTTACCAACTCAAAAGAAAACCCAATTCCTACAAAATTACTATGAATTAGCCGTTTTTTAGAATTGTAACCCTATCTCTATAGCCTGTAGGGGTCGAGTAAAGGGTTTCTCCTTAATGGGCTATGTGTATGTTTGTTCAATCAGCATTGAAGTCTTTCTTCTTATCTGCCCTGCTTTTATCCGTAAATTCTGCCCTGAAAGCTGAAGAGCTTTTTGGTTCTTGTAAGCTTCTCGCAGAGGATAAATGATCAATAGAATGTTTTCTGGCGAGCAGCAGCCCCGCGCTCAATCGCAGCAACTGTCAGGCGGTCAATATCCAGCACATGGCGGATCATCTCAAGAAGGCGCAACTCCACCTGGTTAAGCGTGCCATCAGAGGCCGCTACTTCACAGGCCAGAGCATAAACAAGATCGCGGTGGCTTTCGGGCACGGCTTCTTCAATCAGGCCAATCACGGCATCCAGCCCTTCCTCGCTTTGCAGCAATTCAATACAGCTATCTGTATCGCTTCTCAGCCGCTCGATATTATAGCCCTGAAACGCAGGCAGATAACCAAGAATGCCTGTCATGCGATCAAGCTCAGTATCTGTCATATTGCCGTCAGAGGCAGACATGGTAACCATCGTGTAAACAAGTGCCGTTTCCGGGCTTATGGTGGACATACTCTTCTCTTCCCTTCCCTCATTTTCTTCATGATATCTCAAATGCTTAAGGGAAAAAAGCGTGAACCGCCTCCACCGCCTCTTTCAGACCGATGCGTTCTATATTTACATCACCGGGAAAAGCATCCAGAAGCCGGGTTGGCGTCTGGCCGTCCAGCATGATGAAAATGCCCCTGTCATTCGCGCGGCGGATGAGACGGCCATAGGCCTGTGCCAGCTTCATACGGGTGAGCATTTCATCATACAGCCTGCCCCCAAAAGCAGCGCGGCGCGCCCTGTGCAGCAGGTTTGGGCGCGGCCATGGCACCCGGTCAAACACAATCAGCCGCAGGCTGTGCCCCGGCACATCCACCCCGTCGCGCACGGCATCGGTGCCGAGGAGGCAGGCATGCTCTTCATCCCTGAAGATATCCACCAAAGTGGCTGTATCCACCGGGTCTATATGTTGGGCATAAAGAGGAATGCCGCTTTCTTCCAGCGGCCCGGCGATCTGCTCATAGGTGGCGCGCAGGCGGCTGATAGCGGTGAACAAGCCCAGCGCGCCCCCGCCTGAAGCCTGAAACAGCGCCCTGTAGGCCGAGGCCACCTGCCTGGCATCCGCCTTGTTCACATCGCCCACAATCAGCACCTTTGTTTGGCCAGCATAATCAAAAGGCGAAGGCACACTCAGCCGCTTCGGCGCAATCAGCAGGTGCTGCGCCCCCGTGCGCATATCCGCCGAGGCCCAGTTAGGCTCAGCGCCAGCCTCTGCCTCTTCCAGATGGCCAACGGCCTTATCCCGCAACGTAGCAGAGGTGATCAGCACACCATGCGCTTTATCCAGCACCACATCAGCAAAGGGTTTGGTCGGGTCAAGGAAGTGACGCACGAGGCCCATATCGCGCTCACGGCCATCAATGCGGTCAACCTCCAGCCATTCGACAAAATCATCAGGCACAGGCGCGCCAAAATTTTCCGCCATTGCCGCCCAGGAAAGCACCATATCCGCCCGCAGCTTTAGGGATCGCGCCACGCTCTCCAGCCTGCCCCGGGTGCTGGTTTCCAGCACTTCTGCCTCATCCTGCAGCTTATGGTGCAAACACATGGCAAGCGCGGTGAGAGGGCGGGCAAGGCCCAGAAGCGCTTCACCCAGTTCCGCCGCCGCTTCCGTGAGGCCCTCCACAGGGTTTGCCACACTGGCTTCCAGTGAATGGGGTCCCCGCCCATCAGCGCGGGCCATCACCTGCGCCCGCACCAGCATCAGGAATTTTTCATAGCGGCTCATAGGCGCAGCCCCGGCCACCCGACCAAGCCAGTTATCCGCAGGCAATATGCGGGCCGCTTCCAGCACGCCTTCCATCAGGGCTTTGGCGTCATTATCATCCGCCACCAGTTCATCCAGACGGGATTTCAGGCCCCGTGCCCGCGTGGCACCGCCGGATTCCTTCCCCCGCAGCCAACGCCGCAGGTCTGCCCCTTCCAGCCCGGTCAGGCGCAGGGCAAAGCAACTATCTGCAGCGTCAAACAGATGATGCCCCTCATCAAAGACCAGCCGTTTCGGCAAGTCAGGGTCATCCCCGCGTGTGGCCGCCTGTGCCATCACCAGCGCATGGTTCGCCACCACCAGATCAGCCTGTTTGGCCTTGCGCACATTTTTTTCAATGAAGCATTTGCGGAAATGGGCACAGGCGGAATAAAGGCACTCACCGCGCCTGTCTGTAAGGCCTGCAATACGCCCGGCGCCAAAATGTCCGGCCAGCCAACTGGGGAAATCCCCGCCAATCACATCGCCGTCCTTGGAATAGCGCACCCAGCGCAACATCAGGCCCAGAAGGATTTTATCCCTGTCCCAGCCTCCGTCAGCCTTTTGTCGCATCATGACAGCGCGCATTGTCTCTTCAATATTCAACAGGCAGGCATAATTCTCCCGCCCTTTGCGGATTACAGCCCGCTTGGCTTTAATGCGTGGATCCGGGTACAGGCGGGATAGTTCCTGATCCAGTTGTCGCTGCAGGTTTTTCGTATAGGTGGCAAACCACACAGAGGCATCATTCTTTTCCGCCCACACGCTGGCGGGCGCAATATAACCAAGGGTTTTGCCCGTGCCTGTGCCCGCCTCCAAAAGCTGCAGATTGGGGCCTTCGGCAAATTCCCGTGGGCTGAAGGCATGAGTGGCCGCAGCGGCATAACGCTTTTGGCCCTCCCGCTTTTCTGCTTTTTCTGATAAAAGTTGAGCCAAACGACTTTGACTTTCTTCCGCGATTACCCGCTCATCACCGGGTGGGGGCGGGGGGGCTTCATCCTCCCAATCACGAAGCGCT
>JBNKGK010000050.1:0-14122 GCA_050289785.1 Kordiimonas sp. | reverse complement strand
AGGATTAAGGGAAATACCCGCCTTCGCACCCGCGGCTTTAATGGCCTGCAATGTACGGTGCGTGTGGGCACCCGCTTCCACGTGGGCCGTGATAATATCAGCCCCGGCAGCGGCAAAAGCCTCAATATAGGGGTCCACCGGTTCAATCATCAAATGAACATCAAAAACCTTGTCTGTATGGGGGCGTAGCGCCGTCACCACATCCGGCCCGATGGTAATGTTAGGCACGAAATGGCCATCCATCACATCAATATGAATATAATCAGCGCCCGCGGCATCGATGGCGCGAACTTCTTCCCCTAACTTGGCAAAATCAGCGGACAGGATTGAAGGTGCAATTCTGACAGGTTTTTTCATTGGTTCTGAATATCAGTTTGCCCCACTGCCCGCAAGCGTACAGGTGGGGTTTGGTTGAAATAAAATAAGGCCATGCCTAACTTGTTTTGGTCAGTCGTGCCGCAAAAAAACCATCCATGCCGCCCTGATCGGCATAAAGCGATGGCAAACACAGAAGGTGACCTTCCGGCGTGAGCAAATCGCTCATACCACCCACCTCATCAGTCTGAATGGCAATAAGCTTGGCTTTTGGTGTTCGCGCCAAAAAGGCGGTGATCTGGTTCTGGCCTTCCTGCGGCTCTAACGAGCAAACGCAGTAAACCATTCTCCCCCCCTCAGGCAACAGGGTAAACGCATGATCCAGTATTTTCGCCTGTACGGCTGACAGCTTTGCCACATCGTCCGGTTTTTTGGACCAAAGCACATCCGGGTTACGCCTTAAGGTGCCCGTTGCACTGCAGGGTGCATCCAGCAGAATATGATCCACGGGCGTCGCCGGCTCAAAAGTGCTGGCATCAGCCACATGCACATCAGCCTGCTGGCCCGTACGCTTTAAATTGGCCTCTAATCTCTTCAATCGGTTTTTTGATCTGTCCACCGATGTAACCTTCGCGCCCATAGCGGCAAGCTGCATGGTTTTCCCGCCCGGGGCAGCACAGAGATCAAGCACATGTTTGCCGCTGACATCGCCCAAGAGAGTGGCAGGGATAGCAGCCGCCATATCCTGCACCCACCAGGCCCCTTCTTCGTAGCCGGGCAAGGTGGTGACATCAGCAAAAGCGCGCCTGAGTGTGCCTGTTGGCAAACTCTCTGCCTCCAGCTTTTCAGCCCACGCTTCTCTCTCGGTAGGGTTTTTCACCGAAATATCCAGAGGCGGGCTGGATTGCAGGCTTTCTGCAATACCCCGCAGTGCCTCGGCGCCATAAGCTTTTTGCCAGCTTTTGGAAACCCAGTCTGGCAGGTCTTTCTCTGGCATAGCATTCAGCTTTGCCAGCAAAGCCTTTTTCTCCCGTGCGGCACGGCGCAGCACAGCGTTCACAAGGCCAGAAAACCCTTGCTCTTTGCCGGAAAGTGTTTTTACCAGTTCCACCGTTTCATGAACCGCCGCATGATCAGACGTGTGCATGAGAAGAATTTGGGCAAGGCCGGTGAGCAGCGCAGCTTCTGTCCAGGTGGCGTTTCTCGGCAACCCTTTGCTGAGAAGCGTACCGAGCAGGCTTTTCAAACTACCATAGCGCCGCAGGCTTAACATCACTAGGTTCAGCACAAAAGCGCGCTCGCGGCTATCCAGCGCAGCTTCACGGCTAATTTCATCCAGCGTGATATCAAGCGGCCGGTGCTTCAGCGTCGCCGCCATCAAAATGCGCACCGCCGCTTTTCGCGTTAGCAGGCCTTTATTGTCATTTTTCATAGTCATGCCGCTTATTGATCACAATCCAGCGCTATTGGAAAGAAGGAAGTGATAGTCTATCTAAGAAAGTGATTTGAATTGGGGAGAGGGCCGATGAAACACAGCGTTACCATATCAGGCAAATTCAATGGCCCGCCAACCAGCGCCAACGGCGGTTATGCCAGCGGTTTGTTAGCCAGTGTTTTTGGGCCTGATGCCGCAGTTGAAGCTCGCCTGATGATGCCACCACCGCTAGAAAAGCCCCTTACCCTCGAGCTGAGTGAGGCTGAGGCAAAGCTGACAGATGGAGAGAAACTGGTTGGCATTGCCAAACAGGTGGTGCTTGATCTGGCTGTGCCCACGCTCCCTGAAACAGTCCACTTTGGCACGGGCCCCATTGGGCCGGGAGGCACGCCAGTGGAATCAACAGATTTTACCACTTGCTTCGTATGCGGTGTGGACCGTGCCCCAAAAGATGGCTTGTGCCTTTATTCCAGAATGATCGACAATGCACCCGGTCTGGTGGGTGACACATGGGAATTGCATAAAGGTCTCGCCGGGCCAGATGGTACTGTGAACCCACTTTATATCTGGGCAGCACTTGATTGCCCCGGTTATTTTGCCTGCGCCGCTGGCAAACCTGCCCTGCTTGGTCAGCTCACCACAGAGATCATCACTCCCCTAAAGGCGGAAGGCACCGCCACGGTGATTGGCTGGGATATGGGCACAGATGGACGCAAATATCATTGTGGCACGGCTGTTTTTGATGCTGATGGGGTGTTGGTTGCCAAAGCAAAAGGCCTTTGGATTAGCATTGACCCTGCGAAAATGCCATCGTAGCTCTTGGTACGATCAACGGAGACAAAAATTTGCACCAGATCAACAAACTAGCAGATGGCATAAAACCCTACACAGAAAAGCCAATTATCGCCACTTTTGGCTTGGGGATGGCCAGTGGTTTCCCGCTGACCTTTGTTATCTCGCTTCTGGGTTTGTGGCTCAGCCGGTTTGAGGTGAGCAAAGCGGATGTGGGCCTCTTTGCGTTGATCACCACCTTTTACACATGGAAATTTTTATGGTCTCCCGCCATTGACCGCCTGCCCCTTGGCCCTATCACCCGCTTGTTCGGGCAGCGCCGGGGCTGGCTTTTTACTATTCAGGCGCTGATGGCCCTGTGCCTGTTCATTGTAGCCGGGCTTGACCCAAAGGATGAGCTGTTCGCGGTGGCCGTGTTATCGGCCATGATCGCTTTTCTCTCTGCCAGCCAGGATATTGTGATTGACGCCTACCGCATTGAGATTATCGAAACAGAAGAACAGGGCTATAGCGCGGCCTCTTATGTGTTTGGCTATCGCACCGCCAATTTTATCGCCGGGGTTGGGGTGTTGGCTTGCGCTCATTTCTTTAGTTGGAGTTTGGCGCTTGCTTTGTTGCCACTGCTTTTGGTGCCGGGTTTTCTGGCCGCCTTGTGGGTTGGAGAACCGGATAAAAAAGAAGAAAGCCAGTACCTGAAGGAAGACAGAGCCAGTGCAGGAAACTCAGCCATCCTGCAGCGGTTAAGGGAAGCTGTTTATCTGCCATTTAAAGAGTTCACACGCCGTCAGAGCTGGGGGTTGATTTTGCTGTTTGTGTTTCTCTTTAAAGCGGGGGATGCTGTCACCTCCATCATGACAGGGCCACTAATTGTGGACATGGGTTTTTCTGATCTTGATATCGCCATTGCCAACAAAACCGTTGGTTTCGCTTCGCTTATGGTGGGGGTTGGCCTTGGGGCCATTTTATATAAGCAGATTGGTGTCTATCCCACGCTTTTCTTCACCGGCATCTTGATGATGATCACCAACCTTGGTTTTGCCTGGCTTTCGGTTGGGGAAGCGGTGGATTGGCGGTTGGCCACAACCATCGGCCTTGAGAATTTTGCCTCGGGACTCGGGAACACCGTAACAATCGCCTATTTTGCCAGCCTCTGTAATGTCAATTTCACCGCCACCCAATATGCACTGATTTCATCACTGGGCAATCAGGCCCGCACAATTCTTGGGGCCCCCAGTGGCTATCTGGCCGAGGCTGTTGGCTGGGTGGAATTTTTCATCATTGCCACCCTTCTGGCCCTGCCCGGATTAATATTGTTATATTTCCTCTGGAAAAAGGATAAAAACATGGTTGCCAAGGTATCGTGAGCCATGCTGCCATTCATTAATCTGTAAAGAGTTTGTCACGCATTTGCCACGAACCCAGCTTATCAGGATAAGCTTATGAAAAGATATGCTCTCATACGTCCAAAGGTTGCCGCTGCTCAAGCCATGGCTGGGGCACCTTCATATGTACGCCAGGGTGACCTGGAAGTGCGCCTTGCCCGTAATTTCAAAGAAATCAAAAAAGCACAAAAGCTGCGCTACAAGATTTTCTATGAGGAAATGGCAGCCAAGCCAAACTGGCTAATGCGCATGACCAAACGGGATATCGATGCCTATGATGCTGTTTGTGACCACCTGCTGGTGCTGGACCATAGCAAACGCAAAGGCAAACGAATTGTCGGTACCTACCGCCTGCTGAGACAGGAAGTGGCCTCACGTCACCGGGGCTTTTATTCCGCTGGTGAATTTGACCTGACCTCGCTCCTTACCTCTTCCTTTCAGAAACAGATGGGTGAGGGTCGCCAGTTGCTGGAGCTGGGCCGCAGCTGTGTACATAAGGATTACCGCGCCAATTCCACCATCAATATGCTGTGGAAAGGCATTGCGGAATATCTGAAAGAACATAACATCGCCTATATGTTTGGCTGTGCCAGCTTTGAAGGGGTAAAGCCTGATGAGCATAAAGAAGCACTGGCCTATCTGTATCACAATCATCTGGTGCCAGATGATTTCAAAGTATGCGCTCAGGATGGTCTCTCTAAAAATATGAACACCATGGCCGCTGATGAAATTGACGTGCGCCGCGCCCGCCGGGCGCTGCCACCGCTGATCAAAGGCTATCTGCGCCTCGGCTGTTTCATCGGCGATGGGGCCGTGGTGGACCATCAGTTTGGCACAACAGATGTGTTTATTATGCTGCCGGTAGAACGGATCGCCAGCCGCTACTCCAAGCATTATGATGTGGGCCTTGAGGCTAATGATGCAGAGACAGGCGTAGTGGCTGCAACAGCTTAGACAGCACTAAACTTTGTCATTCCAGACGTTAATTGAGCCCGAAAACATGGTTTTCGGTTTGCGAGACTTGCGATCTGGAATCCAGAAGATGCTTGTGGCAAATACCGTCTGGATTCCAGACAGCTCAATTTACCATCCAGATCAAAGAGTTGAGTCAAATTGGCTTCTGGAATGACAACCTTGTACCAGCAAAAATATAAAAGCTTCTCTCAGCTTTAAGCACCCTGCTTTTTGAAAATGAGAGAAAAATTATTGGCAGGCATCGGCTGAACAATCGGCTCGGCAAAACCACATTGAAGCCCCAGCTCTATCACCGCTTCCATATCCCTCACTCCCCAGGCAGGGTCACGGGCTTGAAGGTTTTGGTGAAAGGCCTCATTGGAAGGGGCAGTATGGTCACCCCCGCGCTTATAGGGGCCGTAAAGGTAGAGAATGCCCTTTTCGGGCAACAAGCCCCCTGCTTTTTCAATCAACGTCTCCGCCACAGCCCAAGGCGCAATGTGAATAAGGTTAATGGCTGAAATAGCGGCAAGTGGCTGCGACAAATGCTCAAGCGGCCAGTTTTCCAACACATTCAATTCTACAGGAGGTAAAAGGTTAGGGGCCTCGCTTTCAGTGCGCCACGCCTCTATGCTGGCCAGATGGGCCGGGTCTATATCCGTTGGCTGCCACGCCAGGTGCGGAAAGTGCGGGGCAATATAGACGGCATGTTCCCCCGTGCCACTGGCAATTTCCAGCACTGTGCCAGATTCAGGCAAATGCGGTTTCAGAATATCCAGAATATAATCCCGGTTGCGCGCTGTGGCAGGCGCATGAAGGCGCATATCACCGCCCACAGCTTCCGGGTTAAAAAAACGGGGCATCAGCCTTTGCGCCTCTTCAGGTTCATTAGCACATAAATAGGGACAACAATTGTGGCACCCACGAGCAAATAATTCAGCCCAACACCTGCTAGCCAGTTCCAGATGGCCGCGATTTTATTGATAATCCAGCCATAAACATCACCGGGGCTCCATTGCAGCCAATAGAGAAGAGCACCGACAATCAGGCTCCAGATAGTGAGCTTGATAACCGTACCAACGCCGATATCCAGTTTGTTCATATCCGTCCCTTACCCTCAGCTATCCGGCCAGTTACCCTCAGGTAACAACAGGGCCAAACAGCTGTCTGTATCTGTCTCTACACCAGTTCGGGTGCGGGCTGCCATATATTTTGCCTGAAAATACTCACCCGGATCAGGCTCATAAAACACTACTTCCAGCACACAGGAAGGCCCTTCAAACAGCATGACCTGCACATCATTATCCCGGCGCACAAGGCCTGGTTCGCCCATCAGGGCCTGCACTTCACGTGGGTTAAGGCCCATCAGCCGCTCCACCTTGGGGGGCTCGGGCTTCGCAACAGGCGCTTCTGCTATGGGGGCCTCCTCAGCTACAGGAGCTGGTACCTGCACTTCCGGTTCAGGCGTGGGACCACAAGCTGAAAGGGCGACAGAGAGCAAGCCGAAACTCAAAACGTTTATCTTTAAGCTCATTCGTTATCCACCAGAGAATGAAACACGTGGGTCATCAGCGCAGCTCCAATAATGGGGGCCAGAATATTCAGGAACGGCACCATAAACAAGCCCGCTATCATGGCACCGGCAGTAAACACCTTACCGCGATACAGCCTGCGCATCTTTGTGGCATTTTTTAGGGGTAGATGGCGCACGGCCACCATTTCAAAATACTCACGCCCAAGCAGATACCCATTGATCAGCAAAAACAGGGCAATGGTGCCAAGCGCCGCCGTGGTGAAAAACAATAGCAAATAAGGAAATGCCGCCAGAAAATTAAGCAAAATCATAGCCAGCATCAGCCGCGTTGCCCCCCAAAGGGTATCACCGATAGAGACATCGCGGGTAGCTCTGCGATGTGGATAATATTCTTCCTCCACAGCATCTGCAATTTTATCGACAAACAGCCCCATCACCATGGTCACAAGGGCAGGAAACAGAAGATAGGAGCCTATCATGGAAACAGACCAGAAACCGGCACTATCCAGCCAGTCATAGCCGGTTTTATAATCATCCGGCCACCAGGAATAAAGGGCATAATTCAGCCCGATCAACGTGGCAATGGCCGCTGCAACAGACGTAAAGAAAACCCCGCGAAACCGTGGATGTAAAAGTTGCTGCCACGTTCGGTCAATGGCCGTGCTGAACATAGTTTTTCCTCACTGTCGGTTCAAAAATACCATCCTGTTTATGGTATCAAGATAGGAACACACGTGAAGGCTTGCAATCCCCTCGATATTTTCTATGGTGCCATAAACCAGATGAGGAGATCTTATGTCACAGGAAAATCAGGTACTTTGCATAGGCAATGCCATTGTTGATATCATCGCCAAAGTCGATGACGCCTTCCTGGACAAACATGAGAGAGTGAAAGCCTCCATGATGCTGGTAGATGCTGAAACGTCTGCCAAAATCTATGCTGATATGCCCCCCGCTGTGGAGCGCTCTGGCGGGTCCGCAGGCAACACAGCGGCTGGTATCGCCTCCTTAGGCGGCAAAGCGGCCTATATCGGCAAAGTGCATGATGACCAGCTGGGCACCGTGTTCCGGCATGATATCAAAGCCGCCGGAGTACAGTTTGAGACCAGCGCCTCAACAAAGGGCCTGCCCACGGCCACCAGCATGATCATGGTCACGCACGATGCCCAGCGCACCATGAGCACCTTTCTGGGTGCCTGCACAGAGCTCACAGTGGAAGATATTGATGAAGGCTTGGTAGCCAATTCCGCCATCACTTATTTTGAAGGTTATCTATGGAGCGGTGAAGCGCAGAAAGAAGCCATTCTGAAAGCCATGGATATTGCCAAGAAAAATGGGAAGCTGGTGTCATTCACTTTGTCTGACAGCTTCTGTGTGGACCAGTTCAGAAGCGAGTTTCAGGATCTGGTAGAAAACAAGATAGATATCCTGTTCGCCAATGAAAGCGAAATCCTCTCGCTTTATCAAAGCGAAACTTTTGAAGACGCTGTGGCCAAGCTGCGCCCTCATGTGAAGCTGGCAGCCCTTACCCGCTCTGAAAAAGGCTCTGTGATTATCAGTGCGGAAGAAACAATTACGACAGAGGCTTTCCCCACCACCGTGGAAGACACAACAGGCGCAGGTGACCTGTTCGCCGCCGGTTTTCTCTATGGCTATGCAGCAGGCAAAGACCTGCAAATATGCGCCAGGCTGGGTGGCCTTGCGGCAGCCGAGGTGATTTCCCACCTGGGTGCCAGGCCCGAAGTGAACCTGGCTGAGCTGGCTAAGGAAAAGCTGGGGCTTTAAACTGACTGCCGATCATTCTCGCAGATTAGCCACTGGCACACCGCCTGCATACATGTTGCTGATGGGTGCGCTGTGCCGCAGTGCAACTGTGTTGGCTGGTGTATTGGCCAAAAAGACCGTCTGTGCACCCTCGGTAAAGCTGTCATTGTGAATACACTGGGGGCGAATGGCCAGGGCACTGCCATCCAGTGGCACTTCAAACATGGTGAAGTGAAATTGCTGGGTCTCAACCGTGCGGTAATAGCCATCTTCATGGGTGGTATCGAGGCGACGACCTAGCAAAATCCGCGAGATTGTCTTGCGGCCAAACACCGGGTCTTTGCCTTGCGCTGGCAGCCAGATATGCGGGAAGGGGTGATGTTCAACAAATAACCCGCCACCTTTGGTTGGCCCGAACTGATAGTCGGTGATATATTCGGGCAGTTTCTGATCATATTGAATACCCCAGAGGTCCTGCGTGAACCCAAGCGCAAACTCTTCACTGGGCTTTAAGAGCGTACCGCCGTAATAAGCCAGTGTCTCCAGATACTCTTCCTGCAAAGCTTCCGTGGGGCCGTAGCTTAGCAGAGGGAAGTTCAGGGCATCAACATCACAGATAAGCTGCCCCGTGCTGCCAAATACATTGGCAGAGCCATCCAGGCCGGTAATGCCAGCCCCGTCCACAGCAGCAGTCCAATAGCCATTCACAGGCAATGCATGCCGATCAGACGGGGGCTGGCCGGTGCGATCATCATGAAGCCTGTTAAGGCGTGCAATAAGAGTTGCCTCAGGGTTCATGGGGGCTCGGTCACTTTGTATGACCAAATTTTTACTCGTTACATCCAGATGTACCAGAGTACCAGTGCGAATGGGCCCGAACAGGCCTGTTGTGGTAAGCAGCACCTGACCACCCGCATCACGGTTTAATACTGCGCCATTTAAGAACTCAAAATTATTATCCAGGTCCTGAGCAGACACACCTTGAGTAACATTCTTCCAACGGGCCTCGCTCATCTGGCTTGCCCTATATTCAGCAAGCGTTTCTCCACCTAGGCAACTAATTGTTTTGGGCGTGACGTAAGCCATTCCATGGTTCCTTAAATCATAAAATAATATCTACTTAAATTTGTATATTTAATTAATTATGATTGTAAATGGAAGATATTACTTCCCGCTCAAATGAGAATATTTGCGCATAGTCATCCATGAAACATGAGGTCTTGAAAACAGTCTGGCGTGGATTATGACTGTCATCCGCTATTGGGGATGCCGGAAGACCCAGTGCCAGACGTAGGCACAGACGTACGGGCACGCGAACGCCCGGATAACCCGCCTGACCGAGGCGGGGCCATGGCTTCCAGCCTTCTGATTCGCTCTTCCATGCGGGGATGGGTAGAAAAGAGGCTATCAAACGACTGGCCATTGAGCGGGTTCACAATGAACATATGGGCTGTGGCCGGGTTTTCTTCTGCCGGACGGTTGATGGTGCGGGCCGCACCGCCTGAAAGCTTGGCGAGCGCACTGGCAAGGGCAAGCGGCTTGCCGCATATTTCCGCCCCGGTTTTATCAGCCGCGTATTCCCGCGTACGGGAAATAGCCATTTGCACCAGCATGGCCGCAAGAGGGGCCAGAACCATCATCAATATGGTGCCGACAATACCAAGCGGATTATTCCTGTTGCCCCCAAAGAACAGGGCAAAATTGGCCAGCATGGAAATAGCCCCCGCAAGCGTGGCCGTAATGGTCATGATAAGCGTATCGCGGTTTTGCACATGCGCCAGCTCGTGCGCCATCACGCCTTCTATTTCATCCCGGTTCAGGGTGCGCAGAAGGCCTGTTGTCGCGGCCACTGCAGCGTTTTCAGGGTTGCGGCCCGTGGCGAAGGCATTCGGTTGGTCATTCTCCATGATGTAAACCTTCGGCATAGGAAGCCCGGCCCGGCCAGCAAGCTGCCGCACCATGCCAACAAGCTCTGGCGCGGTGCGGTCATTCACTTCCCGCGCGCCATGCATGCGCAGCACCAGCTTGTCTGCATTCCAATAAGCAAACATGTTCATGCCTGCCGCCAGCATAAAAGCAAAAACAAGCCCCGACTCGCCCCCCAGCATCAAACCAAAGAAAAGGAAGAGCCCAGTCATACCGGCCATTAGAATTGCAGTTCTGGCATAACTCATCATGGTTTTTTCTTTTCATCCTGTTTCAGGCACGGTTCATCGGCCATTTGCCTTGCCGTGCCAATTATGCTTTATATTTGGGGGCGACAAAAACAGGTTCAAGATTGTATGAATCAGAAAAGACAGTGAGGCCAAAAGCCGGAAAATAAAATAAATCCGGCAGTAAGTGGCTGTAACAATGCTGATGCAACGTTACAGTAGAGGGGAACACCGAGAACACGGAAGAGTGTATGTCTGCCATTGGCCAAGCAGAAATTTTGCCACATGACATAGTGAAGAAACTGATAGGGGTTTTTCTGCTGCTGCTTGTTATCTTTGCAGCGGTGGGTTCTGTTGTTGTCATTGAATTTGGTTTTAATCGCTATCATCTGGCTGTGTGGACATGGACACCGGGCCTTGCTGCACTGGCTGCCTTCCGCATCATGCGGCTTGATTTTGCCCTGATAGGGTGGCGCTGGGGCTCCGGAAAATGGTTCTGGATCGCCTACGCCCTTCCCCTTGCTTATGGCCTTATTGCCTACGGAATTTTATGGGGCTCTGGCCTTGGTGGCCTTCTTAATGAGCAGTTTATTGCCAATATCAGGGATTATCTGAAACTGCCAGATTGGCCGGATACTACGACAATGATCTTTGGTCTTTTTCTGTTCTGTACTTTCGGTATTCCAATCAGAATGGCCCACACAATGGGGGAAGAAATTGGTTGGCGCGGCCTGCTGGCCCCGCAGTTGATGAGGCTTTTTTCCTTTCCCGTCACAGCTTTAATCACCGGACTCATTTGGGCTATTTGGCATATGCCCGTGATTTACCACACCACTTATAATGCAGGCCCAACAGACCTGCCGCTGCAGATTTTTTACTTTACAGTGATGACCATCGGCATGTCATTCATTGCCACCTATATTCGACTGAAAACAGGGGGCATCTGGCAGAGCTGTATTTACCATGTGGCGCACAACCTGTTTATCCTCAGCACTTTTCAGCCCATGACAGTTCAATATGAAAATACATGGCGATATGCTTATGAATTTGGCCTTATTTTACCCCTTGTGGTACTAGCCTTTGGCCTCTATTTCTGGCGCAAGGCCGTTAAAGAAGGCCTGAATGGACCTTTGAACCGTTAATTTAAAGAAGAAACACCTTGGCTAACGATACCAACAAACAAGAAAAACCCGAAACAGATATCCCGACGACCCCAAAAAAAGAGACCTCCCCTCAACCCCAGAAAGAAATTGGCGGTAGAAAAGGGCCAGAACCCACCCGATATGGCGATTGGGAAAAGAACGGTATTATCTCAGATTTTTGAGGTCCGTAGGGGTTAGCTACCCGTTGAGGCTTCTTCTTCCTCAAGCCTGTTAATATTCGCCCTGTTCAGCAGATCCCTGAAATCCATCACAATCTTTTCGGCTTCCACACGCGCCACACCTGCAATAAGGCCCGCGGCAAAACCTGGCTGTTTCATATAAAGCCGAACCTGTGTTTCCGCCCGCTCGCGGCACTCTCCGTTCGTGAAATAGCCATCCGCGATCATGGTAAGAATTTTCTTGGCTTTTTCCTGCAGGCTTATATCCAGTTTATGTAATTTCTTCAGTATCTGAGTATTATCCAGAATAACTTTACAAAACCCATCCAGCTTTTCAGAAATCTGGCGCTTGTGCATTTCTGTCAGATCTGACGCCATCACTTGCTTCTGCAAGCCTACCAGGTCATTCATTCGCTTGATTGGCTGGTTATCCAGCCCCATGAAAATAGCTTCATGCTCCGGACGGGACAGAATGGGCAGAATGAAGTTGGCCACAGTTCTCTTGTTTGAATTACCAATCGTCACCTGCTCCAGCTCCAACAGGGCAGACATCTGATCAATCGGTGATTTTAATACAAACAACATATCACCAATAATCTGACTGTTAATCAGCCTGCTCGCCCGAGAGCTGAGAGCTTCATGTATCTGGTCAATCGCGTTAATATCCTGCTGCATGTTCTCCAGAGTTGTCCGCAGATCATTAAGGGATTTTAACTGCTCTATTAATCCATGATCATTAATAGGTTTGGAGGCCTCAATCTCTGTGACCAGCCGGTTAAAAATCACCTGTGCTGTTCGGGGTAAAGCCCCCTGAGACAAAAACCCATTAATGCGTAACAGTTCATCACTGAAGCGGGGGGAATATTCGCTTTCGCCCATCATGGTGAGCTTACCTGCCTGCAGATAGACAATCTGTTGCATGAAAAGGCCGCGATCTTCAGGTTCACCTAGCAATTGGAAAAGAGGGCTTTTGTGCAGAAAAAACTCAGCAATGAGCTGATCAAGTATCTGAATTACCCACCCTGGCTGTTGGGCAGACAGAAAAATAACCGTCCGGCCCAGCTTATCTGTCACGGTTGTTGCTGGCCTCAGATATTCCGTAAGGGCTGCGATTAACAGGTAATGACGGTTGTTTTTTTTCTCTAGCGCCTGTGCGATTGGTTTCAAGCGCCCAATTTCCAGGGAGGGAACATGCTTTTGATTTTGCTTGATAATCTCAATTGAGGAGTCGATGACCTTATATATTTTGCGCATCCGCTCCTGAATGGAGGATTCCTCGCTTTCATAGGCCACGGCCGTACGCTGCACAGCATTTTGCAATTTCGTGCCCGCATTATAAAGCCTGTAATAATGTTCCAAACTGTGCAAAAGCTCTGTTGGGGTCAGCATCCAGTCAGAAAGTGTGTTGCCAAGAAGCTCCCAAATAGAACTGCGGCCAGCTGGGCTGTATAAATCATCCGGGCTCAGGCAGGGAGAAATGGTGCCTGACTGATCATATTTGGAAACCTTGCGGACAGCCCCCCTGGAATAAATTTCAACAGAGGAAAACTGGTTTTCTATCTTGTCATAGACCTCTTTTGAGACTTTAACACCCTGGTATTTTTTACTTTTCCAGTATGTCTCGGCTTTTTCAACAGCCTCTTTACGGTCTTTGATAACCTCAACAATTGTCCACCTGCTGCCACGTCTGGCTGAAATTTCATAGTGGATTTGCTTGCCCGTGGACAATGTGTACTCCCTTCAACATAGCCTCACCGGCCAACCAAGCTATCGTCTCGCAATTAGATAACGCAGTCAATATCATGAAAACATGGAATAATCAGGGTTTCACCAAAATCTCTTTTTGGCAGATAAAGTTTAACTGAAAGTTGATAAACCCCATTTTCAAGACACGAGCATCCCCTTCTCACGCAGATATATAATGCTTTCCTTGATGGATTGCTCAAGAGGTATTTGCCGGTATCCTAATATTTTTTCTGCTTTTTCTGAACTTGCCTTAATCTCGGAACAGGCGCCCAAGACTTCTTCTTTTGTGATTTTAGGCCTTTTTCCTGTCACTTTTGAAAGGAGCGAAAATAATAGGGAAGCTCCGTAAAGCAAAACGGGTGACATTGGCTTACCCGGTGCAGGCAAGTCCAGTTCACGGGCGGCGACCTCCAAAAGCTCCTGAAAAGAGGCATAAGGGCCACCCAGAATAAAGGTATCGCCAGATTTACCTTTTTCGTAAGCACTGACAATAGCCTCTGCAACGGCACGGCCATTGGCGAAATTGCCTGCGCCGGGTGGAACGCCCGGCAATTTTTTGTCCGCAAACATCATAATCAGGCGTGCCCAGTTGTGATCGTCATACCGGCCAATAATATGGGTGGGATTAACAATCACAGCATTGATGCCGCGGCTTACGGCCTCTTTCACATTCTTTTCGGCACAAGATTTGGTGTAGGAATAAGAGATTGAGCTTTCGGTACCACG